>JASJDD010000165.1 GCA_030065735.1 Crocosphaera sp. | reverse complement strand
GTATCATCACCCTGATTAGCTTGGGTAAACTCATAACCAGCAGGAGGAACAAATTGAACTTGATAATCTCCAGGGGTTAAGGAGGTGAAGGAATAAAGACCATTTTCATCGGTGGTGGTGCTGTCAATGACATTTCCATTACCATCTAAGAGGTTGACTGTAACGTTAGCAATAGCAGTTTCACCGTCATTTTGAACACCATCCCCATTACTATCTTCCCAGACATAGTTTCCTAAAGAAGCAGTATCAGGTTTTTCACCAGGAAAAGACGGTTGACTTAAGCTTGTTCCATATTGAAAACGAACATTGGAAATGGAAGTAATGTCAAAATTATCAGGAATGCTTAAACGGAAAACAACTGTATCATTAACATAGGTATTGCCACTAATTTGTGGATTCGCATCGTTATTAATATCGCCAATGATACCGTATTCTTGTTGTTGTCCTCCACCACCACCATCGAAAATATCATAACCAGCGGTTCCTAAACCGTAAGTTTGAGTGACAGGTGATCCCCCTTCGTTAGTTTCGCCACCTAAACCATGACTATTATGGGCTAATCGCCACTCATTTAATTCAGTTCCCTCACCATTGGGCCCAAGATTTACTGTTGCGTTTATTTGCTCTCCTGCACTAAATAAACTTTCTGCGGTGGCTGAAATTAAGGATACACTAGGATCTCCTGACATATCCCAAAAAACTGAAACGAGAGAATCTGAAGGAACAGAAGCACCATTAAGATTGGTTAGGGTAACTTGTAATTCTCCATCAACAATTTCAAAGGTAACATTTGCAGCAAGGGGATTATTGTTCTCTGGATCAATACCTGAACCTTCAAAGGTGGATAATTGATTTCCGTGAGGTGTGGGATCGGGATTAGGTGTTGGATCAGGATCAGGGGTGGGATCAGGATCAGGGGTAGGATCAGGATCAGGGGTGGGATCAGGATCAGGGGTAGGATCAGGATCAGGGGTAGGATCAGGATCAGGGGTAGGATCAGGATCAGGTGTTGGATCGGGATCAGGTGTTGGATCGGGATCAGGAGTAGAGGTAGTCCCAATTAATGAAGGTTGACTTAAGCTGGTTCCATATTGGAAACGAACGTTAGAAATACTATTAATATCAAAGTCAGCAGATATTCCATCTAAAACAAAGACGACAGTATCATTAACATAAGTATTCGCCTTTTTACCCTTAAATTGTGGATTAGCATCGTTATTAATATCGCCAATGATGCCATACTCTTGTTGTTGTCCTCCACCACCACCGTCGAAAATTCCATAACCGGCGGTTCCTAAACCGTAAGTTTGACTAACTTGTTCTGATGTAGAACCATCACCCCCTAAACCATTACTATCATACGCAAATCGCCATTCATTCAGCGTATTGCCTTGGCCGTTAGGTCCAAGATTTACCGTCCCATCTACTTGTTTACCACCACTGAATAAACTATCTGCTGTAGCTGAAGTTAACGATAAATTGGGATCTCCCGTTATATCCCAGAAAAGTCCTACTAAAGAGTCTGAAGGAACAGAAGCACCATTAAGATTAGTTAAGGTAACTTGCAGTTGGTTACTATTAACAATTTCAAAGCTAACGATCGCCTCTAAACCATTAGCATCTGATCCTGTAAAAGTTTTTGTATCACTCATAATTATTAACACTTAAATATTGATTAATATCTATACTTTAGGGTTAGTAATTTTCTTTAGAAGTGATATCAAAGATTTACTATTTGTGTTCTTAGTCACTGACACTATTAAGTGAGTAACAGTCTCAGTAAATTCTCCTAGAAGCCATAAATAATAAATTTTTTTTAAGAAGTAAATAATGGTAAAATTAGCCCAAGAATAATGATTACAAGACCAGTCATTAATCCCCCAAATCTAGGATAACTTTTGACTGTGTTTTCTTTATTAGATAACTCCATAAAATCTAACCAAGGGGCAACACCACGACGGAACCAACCGACTGTTCCCACCGATTGTCCAATCAATTCTTCAACTTGAGTTGCCCCAAAAAAGAAGTTACCGATCGCACCAAATCGAGAGGCATAACGGGTGAAAATTATCCCTGTTTTATCCTGTAATTTCACATCAGAACCAAAAGTATAACCAGCGTCTCCTCTACCAATCAATTTACCCTTGAGTCGAACCGGTTTACCCCTAACAGGACTACCATAGGGATCACACATCAAGGTAAGAATATCTGCGTCTTGGGTTTTTTTGAAATTAGGATAGAGCAAAATCGTTTTAATAATAAATCCTGCTCCAAATCCCAAAGCGATAAAACTAATCAATAGATTATAGTTATTTAGAGATATAGTCAGTATTAATCCGAAAATAAAGCCAATTATTGCCCCAACAATATGACTATTGCTAATAATCAATTCTACAATAAAGTTGGTCATTAATTTTTGTTTATTCAGTTTATTTCCCTCTTTAATAACACTAGCCATATTAAATTGATAACCAATATCCATTTGTTCAGCATAGGTACTTAATGCTTGAATTCTTTTCCCAGTTAACGGATGAGTTGAATTAAATTCAGCTAATTTTGCCCAAGGATTAAATAAGTCCCAAACAAAAACTTTTCCTAACCGTTGAACATCAGAATTACTGCGATAAATTGTACCAGTAGCAGCAGCCCCTTTTCCGTCACAAATGCCTAAAGCACGAGTTCCTTCAAGTAATTGACTGGGTGCTGAATTCGTAGTCAATTCTTCTGTAATGCCATAGGCAATTTTAATTAAAGCTCGTGATAATCCGTTGGGATTTCCTGTTATTTCAGATGCAAAATGATCAGCATAATATTCTCTAGTTCTGGATAAATAAAGCATTAAATAAGTGCCAATAATATAAAAGATATAAGCAGCAATTGAGGCAATTTTTAACCCATCTTTTAACTTATTATCACTATTGCCTTTATCACTCCACCGGCGGGCGAATAAATAGATTAAATAAGTAATTTGTACTAAGGTAGAGGCTAAGGTCATAATAGCAAAGTCCCAATGGACAATATGACCTAATTCATGGGCGTAAACTGTGGCAATTTCATCGTCATCTAGATAAGTAAATAACCCTTCACTGACCACTAAACGAGCATTTCCAGGGAGGGAACCATAGGTAAAAGCGGTGGGGTTTTGATCCTCAATAATTCCTAAACGGGGATGGGCTAATTGTCTTTCTCGACACACCCGTAAAATCATTTCGGCTGCTTCGGGACTATGACGTTTAATCTCGGCTAAATTGACCCAACGGGTCTTATAAAGCCATTTTTGCGTAAAATCCATGATCAGAGGAGACAGAAAAAATGTCACTCCATTAAACACCAGAGTAACAGCTACGGAAATCATTAACCCTAAGAGGGGATGTTGACTATCAAAGATTAAAAACACCCCTAAACATAGGGATAAAACCATCCCTAACAAGAGAATAATGGTAAAACTAGAGGCAAATTTGAGGTTATCGGCCATTCTTGGCATCATTAACCTGACACCAGTTTGACTTGCTCTTCCTGCTATTTTAGTGAACTCAGGCTCATTATTAGCTGGATTTTGGCTAATCTCATCCTGATTGACGATGGATAAAAAGCTTTTAGCCCATTCTTGAATTTCTCGGTTAGAATGCTTTTGTAGGGTTTGAGCTAGGGTTATGGCTTTCTCCTGTTGTCCGTTACCGCGATAAGCTCTCGCTAGGGCAATTAATCCTTGAACGTAAAAGGGAGAATTGCGATCGGGATAATGTTGACAAAAATTGCCCAACAAACTGACGGCTTGGGGATATTGCTGTTTCTGTAAGGCTTGTAGTCCCTCATTGAGTAAATCTGTTGACATGGGTTGCCTTGGAAGATTTGATCACAGTGTCTATGTCTTAGAAGTACCCAATTTTTACTTAATAATTGACAATTTGTAATTGATAAGTTTGAGTTATCAGTTAATTTTTCAGAGTAAAATCAGCCAAAACCGTTACCTCATCAGCCATTAACCCCCCTACGTTATCTTTCGGACTTTTTATAGTCAGAAAAATATAGGTAATAGACTAAAAAAGAATCAGATGATATGAATTTATCCAACTTTTAGGCTCTCTTTTTTGGGAGATTCGGAAGATTTTAGTTTGCACTTGAAGGTCGATGATATACAGAGCATACCTAAAGCTAGCAGAGATAAAGAAGAAGAAGGTTCGGGAATAGATGGGCCTAGTGTTGCAACACTACTAAAATTACGCAAAAACAATACACTTTCAGAAGATTGAGGAAGATTATCAGGAAGCACAACTGTAAAAGAATAATCTGACATAAATCCAAAAGTATTTTCGTCAATAAGTTTAAACTGTTGTTTTAATTCTTCTCCCACGCTATCTATACCAATGTTTCCCATATTATCAAATACTTGATTTCCAAAAACATCTAAGTCTAAAATATCAATTGTGGGTGAGGAATCATCAAAAGATGTTATTGCTACAAACAAATCAAAAAAAGATTCAGCTTCCGAGTCATCCTCAGTTTTATTTATGTCGGTAGTATCATCAATAAAAATTCCGTCAGAACTATAGAGTGCTGCAGCACTTGTTCCAAAACCTATAGTTTCAACAGTCAAAGTCAGTGCTGAAAGATCAATCTCAACGCTTCTTAGACTTCCTGCATCCCACAAAATTGCGAGTGGATCTCTGTTTATACCTAAAGCAGAAGCCATAGGCATTACTTTTGATTCTTCATCATCACCATCAACAGAAGTCTGGATCGATACTTTTGGTATAACTGCTAAGATATTATTACGCTTAAAAAATGTTTGCTCAGCCAAGGAATTTGCTGTTTCCTCAATATCTTTTCTGTTATCCTTTAGGGCACGAGTCGAAGCGGAAATTTTCTTATTTTCCTCCTTTAGAATCTCTGGAAATATTGGTGGTTTAACCAATTCTTTTACAGAAGCCTTAAATGCAAAATGACTAGCTATACGCTCAGCTTCTGAATCTACTCCGGCTTCATTGAATAGTTTTGCTAGTCTTAACAAGAGATTTAAGCTTCGTTCTTGCTGCTTTGTTGCCTGTGCATCGCCGGCAGCAGTGGTCACCTTAAAATCAGAATCTTTATGAGCTACTTGTGCAGCAGCAGTAGAGACTCCAGAGTTGTTTATTATCCTTGTTACCTGATTGCCAATAGATATTATTTCTTCCCCATTCACTTCGGCTTTTGCACTGAAAGTAGCTGCATTAGCCAAAGTAGCAGTTAGATTTAGAGTAGTTGCACTACCGATTAAGACTATGCCTAATGCCGAAGTTAAACAAAAAGATTGTGTCACAAATAACTCCTCAAATATTAAGTATTCATACTTGGAATAATACTCTATGAAAATTGAAAAATGGTCATAAAATTAAGTTTATCTTAAAAATCTCTGTTTTCTTTATCACTGCGGTAAATAATAGCTCGTGGAAGTAGTACATTCTCACGTCCTATCCTTCCCTCGTGAGAAAATCCAATTGAAAAACCCTATTTTTAATGGCTGAAAACCCCTGATACTATTGAGTCAATTAACTATCTTGATTAAGAAGTATATTTAACTATTTTTGTCAAGAGCAGCTTTATATTCGTTTACCTTTATTTAGTACAAATGCTCAATTTTTTTCTATTTTTCTGTTCATAGTAGTTCTTTTTCAGCCATCTCTCATGTATGAGTGACGTAAAATCGGGAATATTTGCTTCTTTTCCCAAAGTAGACAAACTGGCTACAGATTTTCAATCTCGTCTATCATACCACAACCCAGTAAACTCGTTACTTATTGCTAATAATTCTCATACATTACGTTATGTAAAGAGGGACTAACATTTTTATTTTCTTTCTTATTCGATTTTTTCATAATTTTTCCTTATATTTAAGCGCAGATTCCTTGACTTATCAAGCAATATAAGGTAGATAAGTTGAGTCCAGACTTTTTATGCAAAGACTATTATGATCGTCTCTAGCAAAGATAAAAAGACTGCAAAACAGCCGTTGAATTTTGCACCCTATTTATTTTTATTTCCTGCTTTATTCTTACTACTGATTACTGTTTTTATTCCTGCCATTCAAGCCTTTTCTTTAAGCTTTACCCAGTACAATTATGATATCACCCAACTGCCTCAATGGGTAGGGTTGGAGAATTTTCAAAGATTACTCCAAGATTCTGTATTTTGGCTAACATTAACTAACACCATTTTATACTTAATTGGAGTTGTTCCTCTATTGGTAATTTTGCCCTTATTATTAGCTATTTTAGTCAACAATAAACTCAAAGGAATTAGTTGGTTTCGCTTAGCTTTTTATGTTCCTGTTGTTATTTCTATGGTTGTTGCTGGAATTGCTTGGAAAGCTTTGTATAGTTCTAATGGTTTATTGAACCAAATATTACAACAATTAGGGTTAAGTAATGGTATTCCGTGGTTAACCAGTCCTGAATTAGCAATATGGAGTGTGATGTTAGTGACAATTTGGAAAGGATTAGGTTATTATATGGTCATTTATTTAGCAGGATTACAAGCTATTCCTGAAGAATTATACGAAGCAGCAGCGATTGATGGCTCGGATGGTTGGCATCAACATTTAGACATAACTATTCCCTTAATGCGTCCTTATTTATTATTAGTTGCTGTTATCTCTTCTATTGCTGCAACGAAAGTGTTTGAAGAGGTTTATATTATGACTCAAGGAGGTCCGTTAAATCGTTCTAAAACGATTGTTTATTATGTTTATGAAAGAGCGTTTGAAGATTTAGATATCAATTATGCTTGTACCATTGGCTTGATTTTGTTTTTGATCATTTTAATCCTCTCATTTGTTAATTTAAAAATTTCTAAAAATCCCACGCTTTAGAGTCAATCTTTTTTCTATTCACCAATTAAACAACTATGAAAACATTAATTGAACAATTGCCAAAAGCTGAGCTACATATACATATAGAAGGTTCCTTAGAACCGGAATTAATGTTGAAATTGGCACAGCGAAATCACATAAAATTACCGTTTAATTCGGTAGAAGAAGCCCAAGAAGCTTATCAATTTAATAATCTTCAATCCTTTTTAGATATTTACTATCAAGGGGCAAACGTTCTTTGTAGAGAAGAAGATTTTTATGACTTAACTTGGAACTATTTACAGAAAGCTAAAGAACAAAATATTTGTCATACAGAAATCTTTTTTGATCCGCAAACTCACACCAATAGAGGAGTACCATTTGCAGCCATTATTAACGGTATTAGTGAAGCATTAAAAGCTGGACAAGAACAATTGGGTATCTCTAGTTACTTAATTCTTTGTTTTTTGAGAGATTTAAGTGTAGAATCAGCTTTTGAGACTCTAGAAAATGCCATAAAATACGGTGATAAAATAAAAGCTATTGGTTTAGATTCAGCCGAAAAAAATAACCCACCTTCTAAATTTAAAGCAGTCTTTGATCAAGGAAGATCAGAAGGATTTTTAACCGTCGCTCATGCAGGAGAAGAGGCATCTTCTGATTATATTTGGCAAGCGATTAATCTCTTAAAAGTGTCTCGAATTGATCATGGAGTTCGCTCAATTGATGATCCTAGCTTAGTTGAATATTTAGCTGAAACACAAATCCCTTTAACCGTTTGTCCTTTATCTAATGTTAAATTGAAAGTTTTTAATTCTTTAGAACAACATAACCTTAAAGTTTTATTAGATCAGGGATTATGTATCACCATTAATTCCGATGATCCTGCTTATTTTGGAGGCTATCTCAATGAAAATTTTATGGCAATTTCTCAAGCTCTTAATTTAACAGAAAGCGATCTCAAAAAAATGATCAATAATTCTTTTAAAGCATCGTTTCTTGATCCAAAACAAAAAGAAAAATTTTATATTCAATAGCCAATAACTGACTCATGCAACTGCTTATTTTTTTATCGCAGGAGGAACTGGATCATAACCACCAGGGTGAAAAGGATGACAGCGTAAAATTCTTTTTAAACCCAACCAACTTCCTTGTAAGGCCCCAAATTTTTCGATCGCTTCTAAAGTATATTGAGAACAAGTTGGTCGAAAACGACAACTAGGGGGAAATAAAGGAGAAATAAACTTGCGATAGCCTTTAATTAATAAAATTAGAATTTTTTTCATAAATCCTCATAAAAAGGAACTTGATCATCAGAGTCCCTTTTAATTTATAATAGAACAAGACAAGACCATTATTACCAAGCAGTTTTAGCTAAAAACGTCATCATGACTTTTTTGTAGGGTAAGACAATCTATGCCAACCATCGATATATTGGGAGTTCCTCATACTTATGAGCTAACGTCTCCATCCTCTCAACCCTCAAACCCTGTTTTAATTTTTATTCATGGCTGGCTATTAAGCCGTCAATATTGGCTTCCTTTAATTAATCAGTTATCTGTCGACTATCCTTGTCTTACCTATGATCTCAGAGGTTTTGGAGATTCTCAGCCCTTAACTAATTCCTTATCAGAAGCAGATCAAACTTCATCCCCTTACACGTTAGAATCTTATGCTAAAGATTTAATTATTTTACTGGAAAAATTAAACATTAAACGAGGCTGGTTAATTGGTCATTCTTTGGGGGGAAGTATTGCCTTGTGGGGGGCTGATCTTTGCCCCGAAAAAATACATGGGGTTGTCTGTTTAAATGCAGGAGGAGGTATTTATTTGAAAGAAGAATTCGAGCGATTCCGCCTTGCTGGTCAGCAATTAATTAAGTATCGTCCCCCTTGGTTATCTTATTTTCCTTTAATTGATCTTCTCTTTTCAAGAATCATGGTTGCTAGTCCTATTGATCGACAATGGGGTAAGCAACGAGTGTTGGATTTGATGAGAGCAGACTCAAAAGCCGCTTTAGGCTCATTGTTAGACTCTACTACAGAAACCGAAGTTCATTTATTACCTCAAATTGTCTCTCGTCTTTCTCAACCGGTTTATTTTTTTTCAGGGGACAAAGATACGGTGATGGAACCGCAATATGTTCGTTATTTAGCCAGTTTTCACGAACTTTTCCAGTATCAAGGTCACAATGTCATTGATGTTCCTAATTGTGGTCATTTGTCTATGGTCGAACAACCCGAATTATTAGGAGAAAAAATGCTGAAAATTCTCATGACCCATGAAGTTTGACACTCCCGCGCCGTAAAACGGCGAGTAGACTTTAAAAGGAGATAACTAACCATGTTAGCCATTGCTCGAACCACAACTCCCAGTACCGTTCTTAGTCGAATACCAGTGTCGCGCGATGGGCGATGCCAATTGCCCCTACCCTCTCGCCCTAAAAAGGGTCTGAGGATACTTTTACCCTATGTTATTGCTTCACTCACTCGAATGTATTTGCTTGTGGGGGCCCAGTTCAGAGTGCAATAGCACCAAACCAACCATTTCGGTTGATCGTCTTTTAACTGAGTGTCCCACTAATGGGAGTTTCACCCGCCATTTGAGGTCTTAGTGGCTACGTGACATCCTCCCACGCACGCCACTACGTTTTGTGCGGGGCTTCCCTAACTCACGATAGGGCATTCCTGGTTATTCTCGCTTATGCGAGCTTTCGCCACTTATCTAGAACACATTGGTACGAACGATGAGGAC
>JASJDD010000164.1 GCA_030065735.1 Crocosphaera sp. | reverse complement strand
CCCTATGCTATTAATAGATATGTTAAAGAAACAGAACGACTTTATGGCGTTTTAGATCAACGTTTAAAAGATAGAGACTATATCATAAAAGATTATTCAATTGCAGATATGGCTGTCTATCCTTGGATCGTACCCCATCAACAACAGCAGCAAAACTTAGCAGATTTTCCTAATATCAAACGCTGGTTTGAAACCATACAAAATCGTCCGGCTGTCCAAAAAGCTTATGAAATAGCCAAAAACCTAAAAACAGAAGCAACGATTACAGAAGAATCTAAAAAGATTTTATTTGGTCAAGGGAGACGTTAACGAAGTCAGAAATCAGAAGTCAGAAGTCAGAAGTTCCTCACTCCGTTCCGGCGCTATCGCACAGAAGTCAGAAACAGTTACCAGTTACCATAGTTTCTGTTTATTCTATGTCAGAAACTTGACTACTTTGACCATACCAGTTACGCCAAGCAGTTGAACTTCTAATGGCTATCCATAACAACATTAAGGCAATTAATCCTCCATTTTTAGGGGCATCAAAAGCAAACAAAACCAATAAAATGCAAACAATATCTTCAATACAAATTACCCATATCGGTAAACCCTTTAAACGAAAAAACCAACCCACCTGAACTAACTTTAAAACAAAAGCCAATAATCCTCCAATAACACCAATTAACCATAAAGGATTCATTTCTAAATTAACTATTTTCACCACAGTAACCGCTAATAAGCCACCCACCAAAGGACTAAAAACTAATTGTATAATCTGTAAAATTCGCTGACCCAGTAACTTTTTTGACGCAAACAATTCAAACAATGACCAACTGGTTAAAACCCCAATCAAAACTTGAGGGGGAATAGCAGACAGTAGAGGAACTTGTGACCATAAATCACTACGGAGCAAGCCAACAATTAATAAAGGTAACGCAATTCTCATGCCGGCTGCTGCTGATGCAGAAAGGATCGCTAAAATACCAATAATCATCTTATTTGACTGTTACCATAAAGTCGTCTATTTTCTATTGTCTCCTACTCTTGTACAATAGTAGCGATCGCCTCTTACTAAACCCATCATGGTTGAAGTTCCCAACAGTTTAGAACAAGCCGTTTCCCAAGCCAAAGAAGCAGCAAAACTCGCCCTAGAAGCAGGAATAGGACGGATATGCGTAGAAATTGTTATCCCAGAAATTGCCCTACAAGCCCAACCATTAGCCTTAGAGTTTACCACCTTATTTGAAGGGAAAGAATCAGGGTTAAAAGTGATCTTTCCTGATACTGGGGCTGCAGCTTTAGCCAGACGAGACTGGGGAGAAACCCCTTTTCAGGTAACAGACTTAGGCAGTCGGGCAACTTCGATAGAAAGGAAAATGTCTGAAACTGACGAAGCCTTTTTATTAGTCTGTCCCTCCTCCGTGGAAGTGGAAACCGTGGAAAAATTGTGTAATTTAGCCGGCCATCGCCCCGTTATTCTGCTCATTCCCCAGTTGGAAGATGTTTCTATTGTGGGCATTGGTTACGCTGCCCGTCAACTGCGAGAACGGTTTATTAGTACCTTAGAATTGGTTTATTATTTTCGTCCCTTGGATGGGGTGGTAGTGTTGCGTTGTTATCCCTCCCCTTGGTTGGTTTATTTAGAAAAAGAAGAGGGTTATGAATTAATCGCCGAACAAGGGCAAAAACCCATGGGAGAAGCCTTAGACATTTTAGTCAATAATGCTTTGAAAGGGGAAGAAGATGATAGTAGTCAACCTCAACCCAAAAAATCAGGAATTTTTGCCAGTATGCAAAGTTTTTTAAGGGCTTTGAGTCAGTAAAGGTTTAACCCATCGTCAGAAAATATGAATTAATGCTTAAAAAAACCCAAAGGAGACAAGGATTTTTTTAGTGTGGAAAGGAAACAGGTAAACTAATTGGTTAGAGCATTCCCCCAAGAAAAAAGAAGCAGGAGTAAAGAATTAATGCAAGATAAACATATGCTCATGATTCCAGGGCCAACCCCCGTCCCTGAAAGTGTCCTTTTAGCTATGGCTAAACATCCCATTGGACATCGTAGTGGAGATTTTAGTCAAATTATTGGGGAAATTACCGAAAACCTCAAATGGCTCCATCAAACTGAAAACGATGTCCTCATGTTAACCGCCAGTGGCACTGGGGCCATGGAAGCAGGTATCATCAATTTCTTGAGTGCTGGCGATCGTGTTTTAGTCGGTAATAACGGTAAGTTCGGGGAACGTTGGGGAAAAATTGCCCGCGCCTTTGGCTTAGAGGTAGAAGAAATCACCGCAGAATGGGGTAAACCCCTCGATCCACAAGCCTTTCAAGCGAAACTAGAAGCGGATACCAACAAAACCATCAAAGCAGTTATTGTCACCCATTCTGAGACCTCTACAGGGGTTCTCAATGATCTGCAAACCATCAATACCTATGTCAAGGCACACGGAGAAGCTTTAATCATGGTGGATGCTGTCACCAGTTTAGGCGCAGTCAGTGTGCCGATTGATGAATGGGGACTGGATATGGTAGCCTCAGGCTCCCAAAAAGGCTATATGATCCCTCCCGGATTAGGATTTGTGTCCGTTAGCCCTAAAGCTTGGAAAGCCTACGAAACCGCCACCTTACCTAAGTTTTATTTCGATTTAGGAGCTTACAAAAAAGCCACGGATAAAAACAGTTCCCCTTTTACACCCCCCGTTAACTTAATGTACGGGTTACAAATTGCTTTAGAAATGATGAAAGCAGAAGGGTTAGAAGCCATGTTTACTCGTCATCAACGCTTAACCCAAGCCACCCGCGCTGCGGTTAAAGGGTTAGGGTTGTCCCCCTTCGCTCCTGATGAAGCGGCCAGTTGTGCTGTCACCGCCGTCATGCCTTCCACCGTGGAAGCAGAGGCCATTCGTTCTACCATGAAAAAAGACTTTGATATTGCCTTAGCCGGCGGACAAGATCACCTCAAAGGGAAAATCTTTCGCATTGGCCATTTAGGTTTTGTCAGTGAACGGGACATTTTAACCGCGATCGCTGCCCTAGAAGCGACGTTACAAATGTTAGGTCATCAGGGAGCGTCATCTGGGGCTGGTATTGCCGCCGCATCCCAAGTTTTAGGGTAAGGTTGGCAAATTTAGAATGTAGAATTTAGAATGTAGAATTTTTATATTTCTTAATTCTTCATTCTCCTCCTCTTCTCAAGGATAAGATGGGTCCCGAAACCGAATTTGGTATAACGTCCTGCATTGGATTGATTAGAGAGCAATATTAATCTTTCCCTATCCTAGTCTTCCATTGTTCTTTACTCTTGTTTGGTAGTCTTAGAGAGATACTTATCAATAATGAGTCACAATGGTTAGACATTTTCCTGTTAGTTCTAGTGAAATGGTAGACAGGGCCGATCGCTTAATGAGTGCAGCCTCAAACCGTTATCGTGTTGTGGTACAAGTTTCGAGAAGGGCAAAACGCTGCCGTTATGAAGATGATGAAAATGGTGATCCTTCGATGATGAAACCAGTGATTCGTGCTGTCTTGGAGATGTCAGACGAATTTACTGAACCGGAAATTTTAGGTCATGAGTTAAACTAATTGATTATTTTTCTTCTAAATTGAACCTCTTTTTGAGCTAATATTAATAGCGGTCAATGAGCCATCATCGAAAATTTGGGGAAAGAAACCCCGTCCTCTTTTGGTCGGTCTAAGATGCGGAAGTAAATTCCGCCTCATCCGACCGCTTTCAGGACGGCTTGACATTAGTGGTGGTATAGTAAGAATATTTAGATGTCTGCTCATTCACTAGCATTGATCTAACCACTAAACAACATTCCTGTTAGTCTCAACGGATAGTTTCATGACTGACCAGCAAACCGCTACAATCGATAATACAGACAAGAATCTCTCCCAACTGACAGAACAGTTCATTAACGGGAAACAAAAAGACCAACTTCAATTAATTCCCCAATTAATCACTATGGGAGAAGAAGGTTGGCAAGTATTAATGGAATTTTTACAGGCATCGGATGTCAATGGGGTTGATATTGTACGAGGTAAAATCTATGGGGGACTTTATCAATTAAAACATCCCATTACAGAAGACTTTATTCAAACCCATTTTCCTCATGGAATTATACCCCTTAATTCTCAACGTAATCTCGATTATCAACCCCTTAATCAATTATTAGTTGAACAACAGTTTCAAGAGGCAGATACCTTAACTCGTCATCTTTTGTGTGAATTGGCGGGAGAAGGGGCAATACAGCGCAAATGGCTTTATTTTACCGAAGTTGAGCAATTTCCTGCAACGGATTTACAAACGATTAATGGGTTATGGCAGTTACATTCAGAGGGAAAATTTGGCTTTTCTGTGCAACGAAAACTGTGGTTATCCGTCGGCAAAGACTTCAATAAATTATGGCCAAAAATTGGCTGGAAAAACAATAATAATTGGACTCAGTACCCCAATCAATTTACCTGGGATTTAAGTGCGCCAGTTGGCCATCTTCCCCTATTAAATCAACTCAGAGGGGTTAGGGTCACTGCTTCTTTATTTTCTCATCCCGCTTGGTCACAAGACACTGCTCAGTAACTGATAATTAAGGGGCTAAACGATGAATCTCCCAAGTTGTTTCATCTTTTAAAGTGTAAGAGAAGCGATCGTGTAAACGATTCGGCCGTCCTTGCCAAAATTCAAATCGTTTGGGCATCACCCGATATCCTCCCCAAAAAGAAGGTAAAGGAATCTCCCCATGTTGAAATTTATACTTTAATTCTTCAAACTTTATTTCTAATAGTTGTCGAGAGGAAATAACCGAACTTTGTGCCGAACACCAAGCCCCTAATTGACTGCCTCTCGGACGACTGGTAAAGTAGCTAAATGACTCTGAGGTTGGAACTTTTGTGGCAGTTCCTTGGATTTTGACTTGACGCTCTAAAGGAAGCCATAAAAATAATAAAGCAACGTTAGGATTTTCTTCAATTTGTTGCGCTTTTCTGCTTTCGTAGTTCGTAAAAAAGACAAATCCTTTTTGATCAAAGTATTTTAAAAGAACCGTTCTAATAGAGGGTTCTCCTGTGGCTGAAGCAGTGGCTAAACTCATGGCGTTAGGTTCGGGTAACTCCGCTTCGGTAGCCTGTTGAAACCATTTTTCAAACTGTTTAAAGGGATTACTTTCTAGATCATCTCTAGTTAAACCATTGCGAGTATATTCTTCTCTTAAAGCCGTGAGATCCATCTTTAGTTTAAGCATTGGGTAGAAACTTTTAACAGATATATTTTAACAGCCCTTCTGCCTTCTGCCTTTTTTAAAATTCCTGACCTTTATTTTTGGCTTTAATGACTTCTTTTCTTCTCGTTTCTAACAACTCACTAAACTCTTGGGATAGCCTGGGCATTTGTTCTAATAAAGTAGCGACGACTTCAGGGGATAAAACCGCGACTTCTAAGTCATCTAAAGCGATGACAGAAACATCACTACATTCTCCTGTGAGGAGAATTTTTTCGCCAAAAAATTCCCCTTTTCCTAAACAAGCAATTTCTTGGTTTTCTCCCTGATTATTCCTCACTAAAATAGTTGCATGACCATTTAAAATTAAATACAATCCTAAAATCCGTTCCCCTTCCTCAAATACCCATTCTCCTTGGGCATAATATCGGATATTACTGGCGTTTTCTTCTTTAATAAACCTTTCAGCAGCCACATTGCCAAAATTCGGTAGTGATCGCATTACCTCTGTCACTTGTTGGACGGGGTTAGATTTGGGAATTTCTGCCATATTCATCTGATATTCTGTCTGAATGGGATAGGGAATTGTTAAATGATATCGTTTAGCTGCATACCAAATACGAATCACAAAATCGTTGCGAATATTCAACATTGTTTCATAATTATCCACAAATAAACCAATTTGATAAATAATAGAAAAATCAGCATAATTTTCTACTCTAACCCAAGGGGAAGGTTGCTTTAAAATACCTGGGGTTGATAAGGCGGTTTCTTTGAGTACCCGAATCACTTTATTAGGGGGATCATCATAGGAAAACCCAAATAAAAATCGTTCAACGTGCAAGGGAGTCGGGCGGTTATAATTTGTAAAATTTCCTTGAGCTAAAATCGAATTGGGAATCACCACACTATCTTGATCACGGGTTTGTAAATAAACCGATCGCCAATTAACTTTAATAACTCTGCCAATCGTCTCCCCAACTTGTAACCAATCTCCCAAAGCAAAGGGACGTTCAAAGAGTAATAAAATCCCTGAAAATAGATTTTTTAATGTGTCTTGTAGGGCTAAACCAATGACCAACGATCCTACTCCAAAAGCAGTTAAAAGTGCGCCTAAGTCGATTTTCCAAACCGTAGAAAGAATAAGCGCTGTAATACAGGCAACCAAAAAAAAGCGAATTAAATCTAATAATAAATCAGGCACTCTTTCTTGCCAACTGCCTGCAACAGCTTGCTCAAAAATTAAGACTTTAAAAGCTGAAAGTATGGCGTGAATCATGCCAATCCAGACTAAAGTTTTGACTAACCGAATAATGGTTGTTTCTTCAGGAATTTCTAAAACTTTTGTTAAAAATAATAATAAAGCAACCGAGGGAAAAACCAAGTTTCGGAAAATCAAAATGGTTGCTACTAATGGTTTTTCTTCTTGGCGCAGTCGGACAATAATTTCATTTAAGACAATCATGATTAAGGGAAATCCTAAAATTAATAAAATTGCCCAACGAAACCAGTTTTGTTCCACTAATGTAATTGGCATTATAAATTGATTGATGATTTCATAAAATACCTGATACTCCCATTATGAATAATCACAGCAATTTCACTAACAAAACTTAGGATCTTATTAGTTTTGCCTTTCTAGTGCTTTCTTAAGGAATTATTAAGAAATTTTATAAAAAGTTTATTATTAACAGTTTTCTGGCTTTAGATTGGTTATCATACTGTATAAAATCATCCTTTCTTTTTTAGCACTCATAAAGGTCAAGTGCTAATCTAATTTCTCTACTATTACACCGTCTAGGAGTAGAGAAAACTTTGAAAATATCACACATAAACATAGGAAAAAACAGCAAATGAATTATTTTTTTGATATTATTGGCACAACTTCCGTTTTAACCTTCTTTAATTATCAACAACAACTAGAACAAAACAAAAATAGAGGAAAAGCCTATTTATTAAGCTATGAATGCAGTCTCGATGGCTTTATTGAGTCTGTTGATAATATTCCGAAAAAACCTGATTGGAATTGGGATGATGTGGTAGGAAGTATTGTTAATTTTTGGCTCAAAAATGAAGATAAGGTTCGTTATTGGCAAAACAATTTTAATCCTGTTGCTGTGGATACGGTGATTGTAGCTAGAGTGGGAGAAATCGAAGCTTTACGCTGTGAATTTGAATCTTTATTGAATGTTTAGAATCTAAAGATGACGGCATTCAAGAAGTCAGAAGTCAGAAGTCAGAAGTTCCTCACTACGTTCCGGCGCTATCGCACAGAAGTTGTTTTTGAGACAAAGATTTACGCTCCGTCTCAAAAACTGTTCGCGGCTCGACTGAGCTTCGCCGAACGTCCTTCAAAGGCGGGGTTTTAGACCCAATTATTTTCGATAAAAATCCGACCGTAATTTAGGCTGTCATCTTAACTGGATAGTGGAAAAAAGTAGACATAAGTGGAAATAAAGAGAAATTGATAGACAATTTATTATCTGTAACAAATTAAGAGGTTAAAAAATAAAAAATATAGGTATAATAAAAACGAATCAGGACATTAAAATAACAGCAATTAAAGTTGAATGAGTTGGTTATGATGAAGTTGAAACCCCCCTATCGTCGTCCCTTAATTTATGGTTTACTGGCCATATTAATCAGTAGTAGTATTATTATTTCTTCCCCACAACCAAGTTATGGTCAATCGTGGTTAAATTGGATATATCAAGGGGTACAAGTCATTCAATTATCCACTTTATCTGACTCTCAAGAAGTTAAATATGGACGACAAATCAATCAAGAATTAATCAGTAGTGGAAGATTTCGTGTTTCTCGGAATCGAGCCTTAATTCAAAGAATTGAGCGTATTGGTCAACGACTGGCACAAAATAGCAGTCGTCCCAATCTGCCTTTTACTTTTCAAGTTATTCAAGATGATTCTATTAATGCCTTTGCCACTATGGGCGGTTTTGTTTATGTGAATACAGGGTTAATTGCTACGGCTGAAAACGAAGCAGAATTAGCCAGTGTTATTGGTCATGAAATTGCTCATATTACCGAACGTCATTCCATTAAACAAATGCGAAATGTAGCGATTTCTCAAGGGTTAATGTCGGCGACTGGATTGAGCGAAAATAATATTGTTAACATTGGGGTACAATTAGCCGTTAATCTTCCCCATAGTCGCGAAGCTGAACTAGAAGCGGATCAAGTCGGTTTGCAAAACTTAAGACAAGCTGGTTATGCGCCCATTGGTATGATTACTTTTATGAAAAAATTGACTCAAAAAGGCGGATCACCCCCTGCTTTCCTGAGTACCCACCCAGCTAGTTCCCAACGGGTTGAAGCGTTAAGTCAAGCGGTTAACCCCGATATTGCTTATCAGGGAGATGGCTTAGATAATCAAGCCTATCAACGTGAATTTCGGGCTTTATTATAGCTTTTATGCTTAAAATTTAACTTTACTAAGTAACCAGTCTGTAATTAATTCAGGGGTATTCTTTTTCACCCAATAAAAAGCGATCGCCCGAAAACTAGGTTTAGATAGTCTAGCAATTAATCTCATGACTCGGTTGAGAGGACGCATAGCAACTTTTTGATTGATTAAGTTAACCGAACCCACATCATAAAGACAATCAATAATCATTTTAAAGGTTGCTTCCTCTCTTTCCATCAAGTTTTCAACTAAAAGCATAACATTTTTTTTCTGTTCTATTTCTAATTTTTGAGCTTCTGAAAGCTTGGGGAAATATTTGACCACTGTTGCTGATTTTTTTTGTACTTTTTTCTTCTGCTTTCTCTGTGATTTTTTAGCTTTTGAATTTTTTGATGACTTTTTTGCTGCTTTCAATGGTTTTTTTTGAGTGTTAGGAGAAATCATAATTTTATCGATTAACCAATTGGTAATTAATTCAGGAGTATTATTAATAACCCAATAAAAAGCAATTGATCGAAAAATAGTTTTAGCTAATCTAGCAATGAATTTTATCAAAGACTTGAGAAAGCGCAGAGAAACTTTTTTGTTGATCAAATTGAGAGAACCAACATCATAAAGACAATCAATAATCATCTTAAATGTCGCTTCTTCTCTCTGGATTAAATTCTCAACTAAGAGCATAACATTTTTTTTCTGCTCTATTTCTAGTCGTTGTACTTCTGAGAGTTTAGGGACATATTTAGCCACTTGTACTGGTTGTTTTGGATCGTTCCGAGAAAGTACCATGAAAATTTATAGACTAACACTCTCAGATACTATAAACTAGACCAGACTAATTTAACCAGTTTTCAACCATCAATCATAACCCCTTATCTCAAGACAAGAAAATTAATAAATTTTAAAATGTAACTTTTTGCTCTTACAAGAGGAAACTTTAACCTTGAAAAGAAGCAATCTTCAATGATTAACTAATAATGTCTAAAGTTCCCATCATTCCTAAATCTTCATGGTCTAAAATATGACAATGATAAACCGTTTTTCCTATAAAATCTTGAAAAGCAATACGAATCCGAACTGTTTCCCCTCGGCGAACTAAAATAGTATCTTTCCAGGTTTGATAAGGGTTAGGAATACCATTACGACTCATGATTTGAAACTTATTAGTGTGAACATGAAAAGGATGATCCATGACCCCTGTATTAATTAATTGCCACTCTTCTACAGTATTCAATTTAACTTGAGTTTGCACCCTATTATGTTGATAGGGTTCTCCATTAATTAAAAAAGCCATTCCTAACCCTGGAAACATTCCATGATTTAAGTAAAATTGTCTGGTTGTTTGGGGTTTAGGAAAAGGAGAAATGGTCATTAATTCAGTGGGCAAATTTGAGGAATTTACAGAATTTTCATAATTAATTTTTGCTAAAGGAATAGGGCTATTATTATTAATATTATCTCTTCTTCTGTGTCCCATCATTCCCCCTCCCATCATGCCCATAGAACCCCGATTATAGGGTAAACTAACTAATTGATAGGTTCCTGGGTTTTGATCTCCTTGAATTAAGACTTCTGCTCGTTCTCCTGGAGTTAATAAAAGTTCTGATAGTTCAATGGGTTTTTCTAAGGTTGCTCCATCATTAGCTATTAAATAAAATAGATGATTTTCTAAGGATAAATTATAAAAGCGAGAGGTTGAAGCATTGAGGATTCTGAGTCGTAATAACCCATTCTTTGGAAGAGAAAAATAAGGATTAATTTGACCATTAACGGTAATCACATTTCCTTCTCTACCTATCATTAATGGCATTTGATTGGAGGGTAATAAATTTCCATTATCGTCTAGGGAAAAATCTTGTAAGACTAAAAATTCTTCTTTAGCTGCTTTAATTTCAGGAATTTTATCTAACTGATCACGAATAATAAATAATCCAGCTAACCCTCCTGATAATTGTTCCGCTACTAACCCATGTAAATGAGGATGATACCAATTAATTCCTGCGGTTTGTTGGGGCGATATATCAAATTCATAGGTTATTTTTTCCTTTGGTTGAATTTCTAAAAATACATTATCTCCTTTACCCGTTGGAGGAATATGTAAGCCATGATAATGTAAATTAGTGGGTTGGGAAAGCTTATTAATAAAATGAATGCGAACTTTATCCCCTGGTTTTGCTTCTAATCGTGGTCCAGGAACTTGACCATTATAGGCCAATAAATAAGCGGTTTGCTCTCCTAATTGTACTTTTTGATAACTGGCTTCTAAAGTGGTTTCTAAGAGTCCATTTTGACTAGAAATTATTTTTTTTGAATTTAAAGCATAAGTTTTGTTTGATAAATTGTTGCTTATATATTTGTTTTTTTTGATAATGTTATGAGTTCCTAAAGCTAATATTGTTGTTGACGTTCCTAACAGCAAAAATTGACGACGAGTGATAGTTTTCATGAGTAATGACTAGCTTTTTGGGCAGAATAGAGACGTTATACCAATTCTGCAATGTAAGACTACAGATCAAGATTCTTCCTCTTAGACGAAGAATTAAACTTGACACTCCCGCGCCGTAAAACGGCGAGTAGACTTTAAAAGGAGATAACTAATGTTATTCTAGCTAAAGATAATAGCTGAGAAAAAGAGGATGAAACCTTTGCCATAAGCCCATTGCAGCCCTATAATCTGCTTGAGGATGGTTAAAATTTCCGAGAAATTATGAGACGAGATGTGTCAAATTGTAAATTTTTTGCTAATAATAGTCTAAAGATAGCGAAAAAGCACAGTTCTCTCAAATCAAGGGTGATTCCCATGAAGACGAGAAAATTGTGCTAGTTTAAGAAATGTTAATGATCCCCTAACTCAAATCCTGACGTTAGGGCTTGGGTCTCAACATCGCTTACTAAAGTCGCCGACGCAGTCAAGCTGATAGGCGTTCTCTAGGTCGCATCCTATATAAGAAAATGGGACAATATGACCTAAACTAGATAACACAAACGTTAAGAAATCTTGCCATTGATTTCAGTTAAGCAAGAGGATTGGATTCTATGACTATTGCAGTCGGACGCGCACCAGAAAGAGGATGGTTTGATGTCCT
>JASJDD010000163.1 GCA_030065735.1 Crocosphaera sp. | reverse complement strand
CTGGTACTCATACCACAGAAACCTTTAGTTTCTTAGTGGTTGAACAGGGAATTTGGGAACTGTCTGATGGCAGTATTATTGAAGTTGGTAACGTTGCAACGGATGCCATTACTACTTCAACCTGGCAAAGCATTAACTTTAATCATGATTTTACCGACACCCCAGTTGTCTTAACTCAAGTTCAAACGGATAATGATGCAACTTTTGTGCGAACTCGTCAACAAAATGCCACTAATAATGGATTTGACGTTGCTTTAGAAGAAGAAGAAGCATTTAAGTCTAGTGGACATGGTTCAGAAACTATTGCTTGGTTAGCGATTTCTCCAGGTCAAGGAACTTGGGATGGTAATGGCTTTATCGCAGGAAATACCGGCGATAAAGTCACCCATAACTGGCATACCATTGACTTTGGCAATAACTTTATCAATGCGCCTAAATTCTTGGGAAATATTGCAACTTTTGACGGTCCCGATTCTTCTGGATTAAGATACCAAAATCTGACCAATGGTAATGTTCAAATCATGATTGAAGAAGATACCAGTAATGATAGTGAGACCAATCATACTACTGAAGATATCAATTTCTTGGCCATTGAAGGTAACGGAAACTTAACTGGTTCTGCTGATTTTTTAACTGGATTAGTTGATTTTCAAACAGAGACTGTTAATGCAGATATTTTTATTTTAGGTAATGAAACTGAATCATTTTATGATAACTATGGACAACAAGACTATGTAGAAATTTATGATTTTGATGCCGCTCATGATACCATTCAATTACATGGTATAGCAGCCGATTACTATCTTGGTTCTTCTCCTTTTGGAGCCAATGATCAAGGAATCTTTTTAGAGGTTTCTGGTATGGAAGATGAATTAATTGGCATTGTTAAAAATGTCAATAACTTAGATTTAAACAGTGATAATTTTGTCTTTATTTAATGATTAAATCTCGATTAGTCATCATTATAATCTTGACAGTTTATTGGCTCTTATTTGGATTGTATACACCCGCTTTACCCAATAACTCTCTATCAGGAAAAGTCAGTATCGTCTTAGAAAAAGCACTTTGGACGAACTCAAATAAAAAGATATCTTATCAAGATATTACTCTTGATTTAATTTGTGAAAATAATCATTGTAATTCTGAAATTTGGGGATTTGCTCCTAACTTTAATCAAGCAGAACATCAGGGAACTGTTATTATTAATCGATTTAATCATCAATGGTTTTTAGACGTTAATTTAACCATTAATCCTGATCCTTGGTTATCGTGGTCAGGAAAAGCTAATTATCAACTTGAATTAACCCCTAAAAACAACAATATTTTAATTGGAAATTATCAAGGAAAATTTAACAATAAATTATTGACTGGAAACGCCTCTGGCATAATCAAACCACTCTATCCTCAACCTTTAACCTATCATCAACCTATACAACCTCAAGAACATCCTCGTCTGCTGTTTCGAGAGGAAACAATATTAAAATTACGAGAAAAAGTCAAAACAAAAACGGGTCATAAAATCTTGCAAAAATTACAAGAAACCCTGAAGCAAACTGTTGTTTATGATGGCTATGTTCCCAATGCAGGGTATCACGCAGCAGGACAATGTTTTCTAGCATTAATTGAGGAAAAACCGAACCACGCTAATCATGCTTGGACAGTGGTGCAAACCGCTATCAATACCTCCTATCCTCGACTATTTGAGTTGTCTCCAGTGGTGGCAGGGGTAGCGATGGCTTATGATTTATGTTATTCTTATTGGGATAGAGATAATCGTCTTCTTGTATCTAATTGGCTTTCCCAACAAGCACAATTATTGATTGAGGGAACCCCAGACAGGGGATGGAACCCCACAGCATGGAGTAATTGGAATGCTAGAGCAAGAGGAGCGGCAGGATTAGCAGCATTAGCCATTTTAAAGGAACCAGAGGCTTATTTTCCCCAAGAAATCGATATTGAGCAACTGTTAACTATTGCGGAACGCAATATTATTCGCTACTTAGAAACAGCGATCGGGGATAAGGGTTTTGGTACGGAAGGGGATCACTACACGACTGAACCGTTTATCTTAACTTTGTTTCCTTTTTTCACAGGTTACTATCATGTTAAAGGGAAAAATTTTGCCACTGAAAATTCTAATTTAGCTTGGTTATTACCTCACTATTTAATGCGAATTATTCCAAGAGATAACAGTTATCTTATTCCTAGTTATGGAAGACATAGATATTATCCAGAAGGGTCATTATTTGCTATGGGAATGGGTTCAGTTCCTCTTAAATTTTTACCTGGAGTTATGTGGGGATTTGATAATTATTGGGGGAATAATGGAAATAAAAGTTTTGGAATTAAGCATACTTTAGACGCTATTTTTTTATTGATTAACTATCCAATGAATCTAGAAATTAAACACCCTTCTAAAATTTTTAATAAAGTTTTAGTAGATAAGAAAAAAGGATTTTATTCCTTTCGTAATCAATGGAAAGATAAGAATGATTTTCTGGCAAGTATCTATGGAAAACGAGAACATTTAAACAAGTCTTGGTCTTTTCCAGATGCCGGAAGTTTTCGCATTTGGGGGTTAGGACAAAATTGGGCCATCGCAGGAGAAAGTAAAAATAAACCTGAAAATGAAAATATTATTATTCAAGAAAATGCTGGTAAATTAACCATGGAACCTATTTATTTTGAATCTCAAGAAGATGGTTCAGGAATTGTTAGTTTACAAGCTAAAAACTGGTTACGATCTTTTGCTGTTGATTACTCTAATGTTTCAGGTATTCCTGGTTTATTTGTTGCTGTTGATCAATTTGATGATACTCAAAATAATCATACTTGGATTATGAATACTAAAGGAAATGTCGAAATTGATAATAATATATTTGTGATTAAACGTGATGGGAACGTAAGTATGAAAGGAACTTTTATTACCCCTGACAATATTAACTTAAACTATGATGAAAATCATCAGAGAATCATAGCAACAGGAAAAGGTGACTTTTTTGTTGTTATGACAGTTCAAAAAAATAGAATTCCTGAATTAAAAATCATCAATCATCACTTAAATTATCAAGTCATAATTGGAAACAGAGTTATTAATTTTAAAGATAAACATATTTCTTTTGGTATTAATTAATCTTATCTCACTTATAACTGTCTTCACTATAAGTTTCCTAATATGTAGCTAAAGGAGTCATAATTTTAATTAGATTGAAATTGTTGTAGTAACCAGCGATTTACTTCTGTGTGATTGGTTTGTCTACTTTTTTGTAAAGCTTGAACTAAAATATCGATATTTAAGTCAGGTAAAACTTGAGACTTTCTGATTCTTCTACTTCCTTTATCTTCTATTTGAAAAGCAAAAATTTTAACATTTTTAACATCAACTATCCAATATTCCTCTACTCCAAAGTCTTCGTATAAAAGACGTTTTTCTCCTTTATCATCCGAGAGGGAGGTATTAGCAACTTCAATGACTAAATTAGGAGGTGAATAGATAGTTAAGTCAATCACACCAGTCCCATAAGGAATAACATCAACATTATCACCTATATAAAAAGATAAATCGGGTTGTGCTTCTTTGACTCCTACTTTACGATAACTACAAGCATCATGACCATTTAAAGGAATGTTTTTTATGGCAGCATAGATATGAATAGCATAATTAATAATCGAGTGATCTCTAGAATGATCATTGCCTAATGGTGTCATTTCAATTCTTGCTTTTTGATGGTAATAATAAAACTTAGCTTTTTCGTAGGTTGAATCATCCCATAACTGTGAAAATTCATCCCAAGTTAAATTAATCCAACTATCAGTTATTATTTTAGTTTCTGTAGTGATCATGACATTAAAGTATTAAGATAATTATCTAAGGTAATGATAGCGACATGAAATAATTGTTAAATAATCATCATCGACAACATAAACAAGACGGTTTGTTTCATCAATACGACGAGACCAAAACCCTGATAAATTTTCTTTCAACGGTTCAGGTTTTCCAATTCCCTCAAACGGGTGAGATAAAGTATCTTTAATCAGTCGATTGATTTTTTTTAAGGTCTTTTTGTCTTGAGACTGCCAATAAAGATAGTCTTCCCATGCTTTGCTACCCCAAGCTAACTTACGCATCGATTAAATCATGTTCTTGTGTTTTACCTGCTTTGTATTCTGCGATCGCTTCTTCTAAATGTTTAGCATTGGCAGGAGATTTTAAGAGATAAATTGTCTCCATCAAGCTGTCATAATAACTTTTTGACATCACCACAGCATCTTCTGCGTCTCTTCTAACAATTACAGTACAGTTTTTATCGTTTGTTACTTGATCTAATACCGATTGAAAGTTATTTTTTTCTTCACTAAAGTTAACTATATTCATAATTATTGAATTTGTACAAAGTTAGTTACAAATATTATTATAGCGTTTCAGGAGACTGAATAATTTTAAATTATTATCTCATTAAATGACCCTCATCATGAAAAAAGGGTGAGATGGGAACATCCACCTCAACCCTCATGTGTCATGTAATACAGTCAACCCTTCTCTTACTTATCAGAAGGTAAAATTACTTTATCAATAACGTGAATAACCCCGTTACTGGTCATAATATCAGCTTTAACCACGGTGGCATCATCAACCATAACTGAGTCACCTAACTCAATTTTAACCTTGCTGCCTTGGACGGTTTTCACCTTACCAGCTTCAAGATCACTGGATTTGACTACACCAGGGACAACGTGATAAGTTAAGATAGCGGTTAGTTTGTCCTTATTTTCAGGCTTTAATAACTCTTTAAGGGTGTCTTCCCCTAACGCAGCAAACGCTTCGTCGGTGGGGGCAAACACGGTAAACTTGTCTTCACCGGACAAGGTTTCGACTAAACCAGCAGCTTTAACCGCAGCCACTAGGAGTTCAAAGTTATCAGCAGCGATCGCAGTTTCTACAAGGTTCATCTCAGCTTCATCAGCCATTACTTCGGTTTGAGTCTGAGACATTTCTTCGGTCATTTTATCAGCAACTGCTGGACCAACGGAGAAACCGAGGGCCAAGAGGACTCCTACTAAGGCAGAAAAAGATTTTAATCCTGTCATTTGTTTAATCATAGTTTTCTTGGTGTAATGTTAAGCATTGTAACAATTCTAACTTAAATTTACAAAAGAAAAGTTAAGATTTTGATAAATCGGGAACTTTTGTGATATTCAATAGGGGCAAAGTTGGGAAACTAGCAGAAAGGGCAGCAGAGACAACGGAGAAAGCAAAGGAAGGATTAGATCAATCTTCTTCCCCACACTCCTCGTCACCTCGCATTCAAGACTCAGAAGCAGTTGCTGTCTCGGTTTCCCGTTTCACACGACGAATGGGTAAATTAGCGATTAAGGCGGTCATTCTTTGGTCACTTTCTAAGGAAAATTCCATTTCTTCGGGGTCAATATCCACATAACGGTTAACCACTGCTAAAATCTCTTCACGCATGGCTTCAATCATCTCAGGGTTCAAACCAGCGCGATCGTGGGCTAAAATAAACTTAAGACGGTGTTTGGCTTCCTCACCGCTTTTGGTCTGGGTTTTCCAGGGAAATATTTTTTCAAGAAGATCAAGAATCATAGGTTTATAGGATTAATAACAGGGTTTACTTTTTGAAAATACTGAGAAGACGAGTGATGAGGTTATCATCAGCAGCCATAAAATCAAGAAAAGGAATCTCTGTTCCGTTTAATCGTTGGGCAATATTAGTAAAAGCTAAACTGGGAAGAGAAGCGGTTTCTTCTAAGACCAAAGGTTCCCCTTTATTGGTGGAAATAATAATCCTCTCATCATCAGGAACAATTCCTAACAAGGGAACCACTAATAAATCTAAAATATCCTCCACCCCAATCATTTGATTGAGTTGGATCATTTTCGGTTTAATGCGATTAACAATGAGGTGAATTTTTTTAATATCTTCGCTTTCTAATAAACCCACAACCCTGTCAGCATCCCGTACGGCTGCCATTTCAGGGGTGGTAACAATGATGGCTTCTTCTGCCGGACAAATGGCATTACGAAACCCCATTTCAATACCAGCAGGACTATCAATTAAGATAAAATCAAATTGTTTGTCTAAATCGTCCACCAACTTCTTCATATCATCAGGACTGATGGCTTCTTTGGTGCGATTTTGGGCAGCCGGTAACAGCATTAAATTGGGTTGACGTTTATCTTTAACTAACGCCTTCTCAATGGAACATTCCCCGGATAAAACATCAATAGCAGTATAAACGACCCGTTGTTCGAGTCCCAAGAGTAAATCTAAATTTCTTAAACCAAAATCCGCATCCACTAAAGCAATTTTATACCCCAAACGGGCGATGGCTGATCCCAAATTAGCGGTAATAGTGGTTTTGCCTACGCCCCCTTTTCCAGAGGTAACTACAATAACACGACTCATAATGTAAAGCTCAATTAGCCAATAGACTTGAATTAATTATTATGCAGGATTAGGGGTGTTTTTTTGAGTCCATCCCTTATCCTTGACAGTAAATGTGTGGGTTTTATTAAAATTAAGGGCAGACCTTAGCCGTATCCCTTCGGTAGTCAAATAAGCCACTTCTGGTTCAAATACCTCTGGACTGTCCCCAGGGGGACGCGCTACGGTTTCACCAATGCGTAACTGGGTTGGCTGCATTCGCAAAGCCATGATACAACATTCTGGGTTGCCTTTTGCCCCTGCGTGAGCAATACCCCGTAAATGTCCCCATATAATAATATCCCCATCGGCGATCACTTCTCCCCCTGGATTGACATCTCCTTGAATAATAATGGTTCCTGGGTGACGTATGGCAACCCCAGACCGAACGGTGGTTTTGAGATATAAGGGTTCGGTAAGGTTCGTTGGAGTGGCAATATCTGTGGGGAAAAGTTCCCGTTTCGGGGTTTCTTGTTCGACGGAATAACCGGCGGTGGCCGCCGTAATAGCGGTTTGACGGCGAGTGGTGAAAACACGGGTTAATTTCAATTCTGCTGCTTCTAAAGCTTCCCCAATGTTGTGAAATTGCCGACTATCAAGTAAACGGTTTTCCACTAATAAATGAACGGGAGTTCCTGGTGTCCAGGTCCCTTTATGATGGTTTAAACAGTATTTTAAGTCTTGTAATAACTCTATCCAGTCTTTGTTTGCCTCTTTGGGTTCGGTGTCTGGCAAAATTAATAATAGTTTTTTCCCTGCCCTTTTTAGATGAACTTGGGAATACGGTTTAGAGGTATTGGCATTACCATTGGACAAAGATGTGGTTGACTCACGATTCATAAACTTAAATCTTTAGACAATCTAAAAGTTAAGCTTAACATCATTACCGAGGCTTCTGCCTGTCAACGCCTGTCTCCTTAGATTCATTATGAATTTTAGTGAATAATTTCTCCATTTTCTCCTAAAAACGGGTAATTTTCTCCGTTATTTTGATGTATTGTCGCTATATCTGGATAACTCCATTCAAAGAGAATTTTATGATATCTTCGAGCATCTAATCGACTTGTATCATACATTTTTCGTGCTAATCTCTGACGTTGTGCTTCAAATAAAATGACCGCAGCAGCAACAGAAACATTCAGAGATTGCACCATTCCTAACATGGGAATGATAATATGTCCATCGACTAAATTGGCTGCTTCTTCACTAACTCCCCATTTTTCTGCCCCTAGTAAAACGGCTGTAGGTTGAGTATAATCGATGTCACGATAATCTACAGATTTATTAGTAAAATGGGCTGCATATATATTGAAATGTTGACTTTTTAGATAGTTGATCGCTGTTTTAATATCAGGGTGAGTATGGAGAAATATCCATTTATCACTCCCTTGAGACACTTGAGAAAAAGTGGGAAATTCATCCGTTGTGTTAATACTATGAACGTCTAATATTCCCACTGCATCGCAAGTACGAATAATGGCCGATAAGTTATGAGGTTTATGAACATCCTCTGTTAAAACAGTTAAGTCCGGTTGTCTTTTTTCAAGAACTTGTTTGATACGGTGATAGCGTCTAGGAAGCAGATTCATAAAGTCAGAAGTCAGAAGTCAGAAGTCAGAAGTCAGAAGTTGTTTTTGAGACAAAGATTTACACTCCGTATCAAAAACTATTCGCCTTCAAAGGCGGGGTTTTAGACCCAATTATTTTCGATAATTGTATCATAATATTCTCCTCCGTCTTCTCAAACAACATTAAAAAATTGATAATCAATCAACTCAATTAATAAATTAGCTATTAATGGTAAAATAGATAAAAACGAGATAAGAGAAATATGAAAAATTTTGATTGGATTGTTATTGGTGCTGGCCTGACGGGATCAGCCCTAAGTTACGAATTAGCTAAACAAGGACTGACAGTTTTACTATTAGAAAAAGATCCGAATTATGAGAATGCAACTCATTACAGTTATGGGGGGATTTCTTATTGGTCTGGGACGGATGATTTTTCGATTAAATTATGTCAAGAAAGTCGAGAAATTCATCATAATTTATCAAAAGAGTTAGGAGACAATACCGAATTTAGAGAACTGTATTTAATGTTAACGGTCCCAGTCGATAAGAATCCTAAAATCATTGCCGAAGATTATCAAAAATTCTATATAAAACCTCAATTATTAACCCCGAAAGAAGCTGTTAAAATTGAACCTTTATTAAACACTGATGCTATCTCAGGTTGTCTTCAACTACCTCAAGGACATATTAACCCACGAAAAACCAATGCTGCTTATCAGCAAGCTTTTTTAAGATTGGGTGGAACCATTAATTATGAAGAAGTTACTCAACTATTGTTTCAAAATACAACCTTTACAGGAATTAAAACCACTCAAGAAACATATTCCAGTGGAAATGTGGTTATTTGTGCAGGAGGTTTAAGTCGTTTATTATTAAAAAATATTGGCGTAACAGTTAATATTTATTTTACCCATTCTCAGTTAATCTTAACCCCAAAGGTAGATATTAATCTAAAAAATTTAGTGATGCCAGCTATTTTAAACCGTCTTGATATTGAGAAACAATCAGGAGATTCTGAGATTAAATCTTTATGGAATAATACCAGCGATGAAATTATTTCTGATGTCATGGAACCCGGTGCTATTCAGTTTTTAGATGGCAGTTTTTGTTTAGGTCAAATTAGTCAAATTATCACCAATCCTCAAGCGAAAATTAATAGTAATTTGGCTGAAACAACAATTCGTGAAGGAGTAGGTAAAATACTTCCTGAGTTACAAAATTTACCTGGAAAATTACATCATTGCTTAGTTGCTTTTTGCCCTGATTCAAACTTTTTAGTGGGTAAAATTGATGGTTTTCAAGGACTTCATTTATTCTCAGGATTTACTGGCACGCTTATGTTTGCTCCTCCTTTAGCAAAACGTTTTGCTAGTTGGGTAAAAGAAGATTATCAAAAAATGCCATCATTATCCTCTTAAATTTTATGTTATTAACAGATTTTTTAACATTATACAAAACTCCTGACTCTTGACTTCATTAAGAGAGTTTGACAAAAAGGACAAGATAGCTGATGCTTATTACCCAGATAGATAGGCTCAATTAGACAGTTACGGCAGAGGGATGACTTACCAGCGCGTATTACTTAAACTTAGTGGTGAAGCCCTAATGGGAAACCTGGGCTATGGCATTGACCCCAAAGTCGTGGCCGACATTGCTCAAGAAAT
>JASJDD010000162.1 GCA_030065735.1 Crocosphaera sp. | reverse complement strand
TGGAAAGGCAGTAGGCAGGAGGTTTAATATATAGCAGAAGAGTAAAATTATCGATAATAAGGCATTTAAAAGTTAAATAATCCTATTTTTAAGTTTTTTCCCTCCCTTCTGCCTCCTGCCCCCTGCCTTCTGCCTCTAATCATTAAGTATTTTTGTTCTGATGCAAGATGTGAGTCTACTCTCTTAATTCACGGGACTGACGGGGCTCGAACCCGCAACTTCCGCCGTGACAGGGCGGTGCTCTAACCAGTTGAACTACAGTCCCTTGTTTTTTGAGCCGATTATAATCATAACAAGTTACAGAAAATTTTGTCAAGTGTTTTCCACAAAAAAATTTGAAGGAGTCAAACTCAGAAGCGTAAACCTTTATACTGCCAACGTTAGAGCATAATTTGATGTTAATCACTGTTTAATTAAGAAAAAGCAGTGATCTTCAAAATAAGATCACTGCTAACAAGGAGAATTAAAACATAAAGAATGCAATTTTTTGAGGAAGTTTAACCTAATATAGAGATATTTTCTTGACTATCAATCTCATCATCAAATAAACCACCAACTGTAACTAAATCTTTTTGCTCTGGTGCCATTTTTTCGCTCATTTCTTCTTGAGAATTTATTGTTTCTGCTGTTGCCTCACTAACCAGAGAATAGCGAACTTCATAAAATTCTTTGCTGAGATTTCTAGCTTGTTCATAGCTTTCGATATCACCTTGTTCAAAGTAATATTTAGCAGCCAAGCGTAAATCTTCCACTGCCTGTTTTTTGTTGCCAATATCTGCTAAGAGAACCCCTCGGTTATGATAAGCTTTAGGATGAGTAGAGTCTAAATGTAAGGCTTCTGTATAGTCTTCTATTGCCCCTGTTTTATCCCCTAATTTTTGATGATTTAATCCCCGTTGATAATAAGCTTCTGCACCCTCTGGGTTAGTCCGAATCATTTGAGAGAAGTTTTCAATGTTTTCTAGGGTTTTAACAATAGTTTGCACTTGTTTTTGTTGAGATTCTAACTGATGACTGAATTCATGAATTTCCTGGTGTTTTATAGTTAAAATAGCAATAGATTCCTCATTATTTTTCATATTGTTTGATAGTTCATTAACTAAAGTTTTAAATTTTTGATCTTGCTGATTTAACTTATTTTTTTGTACTTCTCTCAACTGTTGCAATTGTTCTAAAAGATTAGAATGATTATTATTAAATTGTTGCGTCATTTCCATTGTGGAACTTTGCTGCATTTGCGACAATTCTACTTTTAATCGACGACGGTTGGCAATTTGTAAAGCGAGAGAAAAAGAAAGAGGAATGGCAGCAAAAGCTGCATTACCTAAAAAAGAACCAACCGCACCCCCAACTAATCCAACCCCCGATAAGATATCAAATATTTCAGCTAAATTACTGTTACTTTCTTGGGTTTCTAATTTTGGTTGTTCTACTTGATTTTCCATGATCTTAAATCCTGTTTTAAGTTTAATTAACGGTGAAGATTTAAACTAAATATTCTTCTTCTTGATGAGTTAAAATGGTGCAATCGGAACTCGGAGAAGCTGCACAAAGTAAGATATATCCTTGATCTAATTCATCTGGTTTAAGGAAGGATTCTGCTTTTTCAGTTTGTTCAACTTTCCCAGAAATAACTTTACCTAAACAGTCAAAACACGAGGCTGCACGACAAGAACAAGGGTGTGGAATTCCTTTACTTTCAGCAATATCAAGAATGTACTCACTGGAGGAAACTTGTATCGTCTTGTTTAACTTTCTTTTAGGGTTAACTAATGTTACTTGAAAAGAACCATTACTTTCACTCATTTTTAGCTCCTTGATGATTAATAACTAAATAATTGACAAGAAATTTTAAGCACCTAAAATAGTACAATCTATTTGCAACGCAGGTAAAATAAATTGGGCTTCCTCAGGGGTTAAATATTGTTGAATTACTTCCTGAATAATGGGATAATGGGTGCGAACAAAATGTTCGTATCCTACAGCACGAACAATGGTTTGTAACCAAATCAAAAGACCATCACGTAAACGATCTAAATCATCGATTAACATCGCTGCACTGGTATATTTAATAGCATTTTTACGGTCACGTCGACAAACTTCTTTGCCGTGTTCATCCATTTTATACAAGCAATTATTTTCATTTAGTTCGTGCATTTTTGCATCAACTTCTTGCAAAATTGCTTCTTGATTAGCATTGATTTTTTCGTAGGTTTGAATCCGCATATCTACTGATTCTAAATAATCATTAATAAACTGTAATTCAGAATCACTTGCGTAACGACCATCGGTATCTAAACTAAGTTTTGAAAATTGTGTTAACATTGTTTTTCTCAATATAATAATTAGGGTTAAAAGGAATTAAGCATCTTGAATTTTTGCCATGTATTCAGAGACTTCGACTTGAGTATCTTTTAGTTGAGTAATCATAGTCCGAGTGACTAATTTTCCTTGTTCAACTAGAATAGAGCCATTGATAGGATGGAGAATATTTTCTTTAGCACGATTGCCAATTAAATCTTCAATATTTTCGATTTCACTGACATACATTCCTGAAGGAATTTCTACTACAACTCCTTCTCCAATAACCCTTGCTTGACAAGCTAAACGAGAGCATTTATTAGCAGTGGTAATCACTTCCATCGTGCGAATTTCTCGTCGGTTAACAGGGGATAAACCCTCCATTCCTTCGGTAATAAAAACATGGCAAGTGGAACACATTCCTCGGCCTCCGCACTCTTTCCAAACGTTCAAATCTTTGGCTAATAAACCGCTCAAGAGATTATCATTAGTTTGTATATCAACTTGTTGATTAATAGGGTCAAGTTTTACTTTTTTTGCCATGTTCTAAGTCTCCTATTTTAGTTAGCTATTATTGGATTAATTGCGACATAATAAGTCCATAATCTTATCATGATTATGACCTTCTTCTTGCCATGCTTTTACTGGTTGAATTCGCTCAGCTAAACCAATAACAAAGTAATTAGAATTAGCACCCATCGATTCACAAGTCGTTTGAATACAGTGTAATGCTTGTCCTGTTAATTTACTGAAAAAAGCACTCAAAATTCCAGCTTCTAGGAAACACATAGGACGCTTATTTTGAGGAGCAAACTGAGCAAAAGGAGAGTTGAAAATTTGAGGAACTAAGAAACCATTTTGATAATATTTGAGGTCAATATCAAGAACTCCCCAACCATGAGCTTTCCAGCATTCTTTTAAACATTGGATGAATTGAATCATCTCCATTTCTGCTAGAGGTTTACTGTAATATTCCCCTAATTCATCAGCAAATCTCTGATAAAAATTTCGTCCCCACCAACGACCACAACTGAATAAAGCAACGCTACTTCCTTGGCCTAATTCATCTTCTAAGGTGGCATAAAGTGCTTCTAATAAAGGTTGGGGTAAAGCTAATAAACGGGAACCACTTCGATTCTCTAATAATCCAAATTCAAAGTCCCCTTGAAGATAAATATCGGGAGAAAAATAATTCCCCTTCAAGGAAGATTGTTCGACTAAATTTGCAACATCAATCATCAGTTTATTCTCCCACTTTTAAGGTATCACATTCAGGTTTTGTTTCCAGTAGCATGATTTTGGCTTGTTCTAGAAATGGAGTTAAAATAGCCATTTGTTCGGCGGTAAATATGTCTTCTAAGCTTTGCATTAAGCTCTCAAAAATACGGGTTTCAATTGCTACCATTTCTTGAGCATGAATCATATCGGTGAGCCATTCCAAAATGCGATGTCTGAAATAATCAGGATTATTTAATAACATGGCCATTGCTCCATATCGCATCACTGACATCCAGTGTTTTAAAGCTTGCTCCAAACGCTGTATGTTTTCATCAGGAAAAGCTTCAACTAAACTGTCAGCAACAAATTGGAACATAGGCACTTCTTGATCTCGTAAATTCTGATAAATTTTCAGGCGTTTTTTAAGGGTTTCTGACCCTTTTTTTAGAGATTGTAAGTCTGAAGATTGAAGATAGTGATCTTCAGCTTCATAGAATAAGGTTTCAAAATCTTTCTGCATGATCTTTGTTCTAGAATAAATCAGATAGGTTGTTTAAATCTAAGTTAGAAGAAGTCTTGTCATCAGGAGGTTTCAAGGATAATTTATTAGAAGTGGGAGCGATTTCTAGCGGTTTTTCCCACCGTATTTGTCGAAAACAATTATTAACCGAAAGCCTGAGTAAAGACTGATTTGACGGTTGAATTGATTGAGAAAAGAAATAAGCTTTTTTGTCTCCTTTCCAGTTAGATTGAATCAGAAATTCTCTCAAATTTAGGGATAATAAAGACTGAGACTTTTGGAAAAATTCAACGGAATCAAAAGGGACTAAGTCTGTAGTTTCTCCTGTCCAATTATAGGTACGAAAAAAATCATAAACACTGATACTAGCCCATGTTTGTCTACTCATCATTTAAGATACTCCCCTTGATGTAACCGCTTTTCAATATCTTTAGCTAACGCGCCTTCATTTAACCAGAAAGTTGCAGCATCAATGCGGTCTTTTTTACCTACCAAAAACTTACAATAGGTTTCTCCCATGGCATAGCATTGAATCTCAATACAATTCAAATCTTTTTTCACTAAATTACTGAAAAATCCAGCTAATAAACCAGCATAAATATGACAAACTGGTTTACCCACATCGCCTAAAGTTCGTGCAACAGCAGAATCAAAAATATTGACAAACATAAAGCCATTTTTTTGTTCGCTCATATCCACTTCCCAGTTACCCCAACCTTGAGAAGTAAACGGCCACCACCAGGCTTCTAAAATATAGTTAAGGTTCATTCTATTTAGGGGTTTATCATATTCATATTCAGAATAAAGCCATTGTTGAAAAAAGTCTGCGTCTCGTTTTCCCCATTCTTTACCAATATTATAGGTAACCACGCCGGCAGCACTACCAATTTCTTCTTCTAGTCCTTCAATTAACCCTAAAATAAAATCTTCGCTGGTGAGAATATTACGAGATTCATTCCAATCAATAATAGTCCCTGTTTCTGTCTGAAAACAGAAGAAATCTTTTAAAGCATAATGGTGATGTCTTTTAGGATATTTCTTTTTTAAACGATGCTCAAATTTGGTGACTAACGGTTTCGTTTCTTGTTTGCTATCACTTGAGGTGAAAACCATCTTATATAAACCTCAATACTTTATCGAATGTGATTTCATTGTAGGAAGATCACTTGAGTCCTTCCTCGGTAGTTATGAGGAAATTACCAGGGTTTTGTCTCTTCGGTTCAGGGGTTATACGGACTCATAAGAGAAACCTAGGAAAATAAGTTATAGAAAATACACAAGATTATACCAAATCTGGTTCCGGGACCCATCTTATCTTCTAGGAGAGGCAGGGGGCAGAAGGCAGAAGGATTTTCAAGCTTTAAAGCTATCAATTTTAAAAGGGGGTATCTAAATCGGATTTGGTATTATTTAGCGTTTCCGTACTTTGATCGAAGATTTAGGAACAATTTCATCGGGATTAGTGGCCTAGAAATCACAGTGGGGAAGTCCAGTTTTAAAAAGTTTCAGGATTATCTTCTTCGCTAAACTCTTCTAAATCTTTACCAAACTTTTGTTGAGGAGGGATAGCAGCAATAATGGCATCAATGACCTTGCCAACGGGTATAATTTCTATGCCAATGTCATCAGCAAAACTCTGTCCTTTGGGAACAATTGCCCGTTTAAATCCTAATTTAGCTGCTTCTTTTAGCCGTAATTCCATTTGTGATACTAAACGAACTTGTCCCCCTAACCCAACCTCACCAATCAATACGGTTCTGGGGTCAACCACCCTATCCCGAAAACTGGCTACAACAGCGATCGCAACGCCTAAATCAGCGGCCGGTTCTTCTACCCCTAAACCGCCAGCAGAAGCTACATAAGCGTCTAATTTGGATAAAGGAATACCCACCCTTTTTTCTAAGACAGCTAAAATTTGTTGTAAACGACTGTATTCCACTCCTGTGGTAGAACGACGAGGGGAAGCATAGCTAGTGGGACTGACTAACGCTTGTAACTCCACCACAATGGGACGGGTTCCTTCACAAGCGACAACGGTAGCAGTTCCGGGGACAAACTCATCTCGGTTGCCCAAGAATAATTCTGAAGGGTTATCCACTTCCACTAACCCATGTTCTGCCATCTCAAAAATACCGATTTCGTGGGTGGCCCCAAAGCGATTTTTTACCGATCGCAGCAGACGATGGGAGGCATAGCGATCGCCTTCAAAATATAACACGGTGTCCACTAAATGTTCGAGTACCCTAGGTCCTGCGATGGCCCCTTCTTTGGTGACGTGGCCGACAATAAAGAGAGTAATATTATCCCGTTTAGCCACCTGCATTAAAGCGGAAGTACATTCTCTTACTTGGGCAACGGAACCTGGTGCAGAGGTCAATGCAGCGAAGTATAAGGTTTGAATACTATCAATAATAGCGACTTGAGGTTGTAAGGATTCTAACTCCCTTAAAATTTCTTCTAAGTCCGTTTCAGGGAGGATAAAAAGATTAGCTTTATCGGGGTTGTCTTCTTTCTTTTTTTTACTTTTGACCTTGCCATTTTTCCCATTAGTTTCTGCTTGTTTAGCGGAGGTAACACTACTGGCTTCTGCGACTCCTAAACGAGAGGCCCGTAACTTAATTTGTTGGCCTGATTCTTCAGCAGAAACATATAAAATACGGGGTAATCTTTGGGATAATTGGTTAGCGGTTTGTAATAATAAAGTGGATTTACCAATGCCGGGATCACCCCCGATTAACACCAAAGATCCAGGAACCACCCCACCCCCTAACACCCGATCTAATTCTCCATAACCCGATTGAAAGCGCGCTTGTTCCTCTTCTGTAATATCATTAAATGAGACAGAAATGCGTGGTTTGGGGGCAACGGTCGAACGATGATCACTACGGGTATTGGATTGCCAGCCACCTCTGGCCGCCCCCACAGGAGAGGCTGACGTGCTTACCATTTGTTCTTCTAGGGTTCCGTATTCCCCACAAGCCTCGCACTTGCCGAACCATTGAACCGCTTCTGCCCCACAAGCACTACAAATATAGATAGTTCGTGTTTTAGCCATAATGAAATTTAAAGAAACGTTAAAAAAATTAAAAAAATACTGGATATCAACAAAAAAACCCTAGAAAATGATAAGAAGTATTAAGAGGATAACCCTCTTTAAACTCGGATTATGTTTAGATTCTAAAGCAAGAATTTAGGCTTAAGAATAGCAAAAAAGGGATATTCTGGATCTGAGAGAAATCAATGGGAAACCATTCAACTTAAAGATTAGCAATTTTACTTAGTATTAGGGAGCGTGGGCGCAATTGGAAACACATAAAGAGAAAATTTTAGTCGTTGATGACGAAGCAAGCATCCGTCGTATTTTAGAAACCCGTCTTTCTATGATTGGCTACGATGTGGTCACTGCTGCTGACGGTGAAGAAGCTTTAGATATTTTTCATGAAGCCATACCGGACTTGGTGGTATTGGATGTGATGATGCCTAAATTAGATGGTTATGGAGTCTGTCAAGAGTTACGCAAAGAGTCAGACATCCCCATTATTATGTTAACCGCTTTAGGAGATGTGGCTGATCGGATTACGGGGTTAGAATTAGGGGCTGATGATTATGTGGTCAAACCTTTTTCGCCTAAAGAGTTGGAAGCGAGAATTCGTTCTGTCTTAAGACGGGTGGAAAAAAATGGCGTACCAGGTATTCCCAGTTCTGGCGTTATTTCTATTGCTTCGATTAAAATTGATACCAATAAACGTCAGGTTTATAAGGGAGATGAACGCATCCGCTTAACTGGGATGGAATTTAGCTTATTAGAATTATTGGTCAGTCGTTCTGGAGAACCTTTTTCCCGTTCTGAGATTTTACAAGAGGTATGGGGTTATACCCCTGAACGTCATGTGGATACGAGGGTGGTGGATGTCCATATTTCTCGTTTGCGGGCAAAATTAGAAGATGACCCCAGTAACCCTGAATTGATTTTAACGGCTAGGGGAACCGGTTATTTATTTCAACGTATTTTAGAACCAGGAGAAGAACCTTAACGAAGTCAGAAGTCAGAAGTCAGAAATCAGAAGTTCCTCACTACGTTCCGGCGCTATCGCACAGAAGTTAGAAGTCACAAGCAGTTACAAGAAATCCTGTTGGCTGTTTCCCGTTTCTCGTTTCCTCTCTAAACTAGCTAGTTTTATCGAGTTTTATCGAAGGTGCAAGATGTGAGTTTAACATTAATCAAAAAAAGGATAAAAGTGGGAACTATTTATCCTGAATTGTTGTCTTTTGGTTTCTGATATTTTGATTTTATCTAACAATTGACATTAATAATTGACAGATCAGAGTTCATATTGTTATAGTCTTGGGAATAAAATATTTGCTCAATTGTGGTGTGTGGGAAGTCTAAACAATGAAATTATCAGTAGTTATTCCCTGTTTTAATGAAATTGGAACCATTGGTCAGGTGATTGAAGCAGTTAAAGCGTCCCCTGTGAAAAATTGTGAAATTATTATAGTAGATGATTGTTCAACGGATGGAACGAGAGAACTTTTACAATCTAAGCTAGAATCATTAGTTGCTCAAGTGATTTATCATCATAAAAATAAGGGAAAAGGGGCTGCATTAAGGACGGGTTTTACAGCAGTAACAGGAGATATTGTTATTGTTCAAGATGCTGATTTAGAATACGATCCACAAGAGTATCCGTTAATGATAGAACCGATTCTAAAAGGTAAAGCTGATGTGGTTTTTGGTTCTCGTTTTCAGGGGAGTCGTCCCCATCGAGTTGTTTATTATTGGCACATGGTGGGTAATAAATTTTTAACCACATTATCCAATATGTTGACTAATATTAATCTAACGGATATGGAAACTTGTTATAAAGCCTTTAAACGAGAAGTGATTCAATCGATTAAAATTAAAGAAAGTCGCTTTGGTTTTGAACCAGAAATTACGGCTAAAGTGGCTAAAATGGGATGTCGTATTTACGAAGTTGGTATTTCTTACTATGGTAGAACTTATAAAGAAGGTAAAAAAATCGGTTGGAAAGATGGATTTCAGGCGATTTATTGTATTTTAAAATATAATTTGTTTGGTTAGTAAGTACCTGAACAAAAATAAACGTTACAGTTGATATGAGGCAGGAGGCAGGAGGCAGGAGTAGGGTTAAAGTTTTGTTTACATAAGTTTATACAGTTGAGGTATTGAAAATGGTTGCAACGCCGCAAATCAAACCTGTAAGTTTTGAGGAATTTCTAGAATGGTATCCAGAAAATGGGAAAGGCTATGAATTAATTGAAGGTGTAATTGTTGAAATGCTTCCCACCGGTTCTCATGAAGATATTAGTGGTTTTCTTATTGCTGAATTAAACTTTGAAATTCGTAAACAAAATATGCCCTATTCCCTTCCTAAAAACTGTCTGCTTAAACCTCTTGCCCCTCGTTCTGGATACTTACCCGATGTAGCGGTCATTAATCGAGAACAAATCAAGAATGAACCTCTCTGGGAAAAATCATCTGTGATTCAAAATGGTCACACGGTTCCCTTGGTAATTGAAGTTGTTAGTACGAACTGGCGAGATGATTATGGACATAAATTTGTTGAGTATGAAGCAATGGGAATTTTTGAATATTGGATTGTTGATTATCGGGCTTTAGGGGCAGTTCGTTATATTGGTAAACCCAAGCAACCAACTATTACCATCTGTCAGTTAATTGAAGGGGAATATCAGATGGAAAGGTATGTTAAAGGCGATCGCTTAAAATCGAGCATTTTTCCTCAACTGGAATTGACGACTGATGTCATTTTTCAATCAGCATAATGAAACGGCAATCCCTTGAAAACATTGTTAAAAACATCAGTTTTTTTTGATAAATTAGAAGAGGGTCAAAACAAAAGGAGACACAACATTGCTCACATTGGGTGTTAATATTGATCACGTTGCCACGATTCGCCAAGCTAGACGAACGGTTGAACCCGATCCTGTAGCTGCGGCGGTACTGGCAGAATTAGGGGGCGCAAACGGTATTACAGCACATTTAAGAGAAGATCGCCGTCATATTCAAGATCGAGATATCCGCTTACTCAGGGAGACTGTACGCACTCATCTTAACTTAGAAATGGCAGCCACCGAGGAAATGGTCGCGATCGCCCTCGATGTTAAACCCGACTATGTTACCCTTGTCCCAGAGAAACGAGAAGAAATCACCACAGAAGGGGGCTTAGATATAGCTGGAAGCCTCGAAAAATTAAAAAACGTGGTGGATCGTCTCCAAAGTGCAAACATCCCTGTAAGCCTGTTTATTGACGCAGATGCGGCACAAATCAAAGCTTCTGCTGATACTCAAGCTAAGTTTATTGAACTTCATACTGGAAAGTATGCCGATGCACCTAATGGAGAAATCCGCCAAAAAGAATTAGAATCCTTAAAAATAGGCTGTGAAAAAGCACTCAGGTTAGGTTTGCGTGTCAATGCTGGTCATGGCTTAACCTATATTAATGTTTATCCTGTCGCTTGTTTACCGGGGATGGAAGAACTGAATATTGGTCATACCATCGTCAGTCGCGCGGTGTTAGTGGGGATGGAAAGGGCGGTTAGAGAGATGAAACTAGCCATGAGGGGGGAGTTATAAAATCTGTTTGAACAGTATATTATCTGGTGATATGGGCAGGGGAAGCAGGGGGAGCAGAGGAAGTAGGGGAGGAGGAGTTTGTAGTTATGATGGGAGTTATAAATTATTAATTATTAATAAACCCTGACCTATAATGTCCCCTTAAGTTAAATAATGGTAATTGGGTAAATAGCAATTAATTATTGAGTAATGACCACCTATTATTACGTTTTAGCCAGTCAACGCTTTCTTTTAGAAGAAGAACCACTTGATGAAGTGTTGAGAGAAAGAACCAGAAACTACCAAGAACAAAATAAAGAAATTGACTTTTGGTTAGTCAAGCAACCGGCTTTTATTGAAGCTCCGGAATTTGCTGAAATTAAAGGAAAATGTCCTCAACCTTGTGCTGCCATTATTTCTAAAAATTCTGAATTTATTACATGGTTGAAATTACGTTTAGAATACGTTGTTAAAGGAGAATTTGAAGCCCCTTCTTCTAGTATTTCTGATCCTATTGCTTCTTTAGAACCTGTTTCATAACAGTTTTCTTGTGACGTTCTCCCGCCGTTAACCGCTTAGGCGGTATAACGGGGGCTTCTAAAATAGAGATAACTGCATATACTCAGTTCTAGAAGTTTCCTGCTTCACAGGCTGTCCACTGACGAAACCTCCACAGGCAGACGGGATGAGACCCACCCCATGTTTTTCTAATGCCTTTTTGAGAATATTTACTGCGGCGTTTTCATCACGATCCATCGTTAAATTACATTTCGGACATTCATGTAATCTAACTGATAGAATTTTCGGAACTTTATGACCACAGTTTGAGCAATTTACAGTCGTGCCATGAGGACTAACTTTAACGAACCAGATACCGCGTTTGACCGCCACTGCTTCTAGTTTTGTTAAAAAATTTCCCCAAGCGACATCTAAAATACTCTTCGCTAATTTAGTTCTAGCTAAACCTTTGATATTTAAGTCTTCACAAGCAATAAAATCATAATTTTTG
>JASJDD010000161.1 GCA_030065735.1 Crocosphaera sp. | reverse complement strand
AACACAACTGGCGAATTTAAGTATGATTCTGAAACAGGGGCATTAAGCTTTGAGAAACATCAGTTTGCTACCCTCCTTAATACTGATTCTGATTTTGATGTTAATACTGACATTATTTTCTATGGATCTGGTTGGTATCGCGATGATACCCTCTATGGTAAGGATGGCAATGATGAACTCCTTGGTGATGATAACGATAATACCCTCTATGGTGGGTCTGGCGATGATACCCTCTCTGGTGGGGATGGCAATGACACTCTCGTTGGTGGGGATGGCAATGACACTCTCGTTGGTGGGGATGGCAATGACACTCTCGTTGGTGGGGATGGCAATGATACCCTCTCTGGTGAGTTGGGTGCAGACACCTTTGTTTTCAGTTCGCCTTTAGATGGGATTGATGCCATTACTGATTTCTCCTATATAGAAGGAGACAAAATTCAAATTGAACTGGGTAATGGATTTACAAATTCCCTGAACCAATACAATTATGATTCTGCAACGGGTGCATTAAGCTTTGTTGGAAATCAGTTTGCTACCCTTAATACTGATTCTTCTTTTATGGCTCATCTTGACATGATCTTCGCCTAGATAAGAGTTAGGGATGTTTTTTCAACGCCATAACTGACACTTAATTGTAGTATTCCTAAGCGATCGCCTTTCTAAAAATGAGGGGCGATCGCTCTTTTCAATTATTAGATAAAACTTGCTACCATTCTACCTGAACTGAATAATTAGCAAAAATAGAATCACAACTAATCAGTATTGCCCTTTCTAGATTAGCTTGAGCAATTAGCAAACGATCAAAAGGATCTTTATGATACATAGACAAACCATCTAAAGCTAAAACATGAGCAGCAGTAATTGGTAATATTTCGATAGAATTATTTTGTTGAAGAGCAACAATTTCTCCCAATGTTTTATTTAATGTTAGTTTACCCAACTGATGTTTAATTTGAATTTCCCAGAGACTAACCACACTCAATAATCTCAGATTATCCTTATCTGTTAATAACTCTAAAGCACGTTGAGATAGTTTTGAAGGGTCACTATCCCACCAAATAAATGTATGTGTATCTAAGAGTAATTTCATGGATTTTGCAACCAAAATTCATCAGGTAGAGGCTCATCAAAATCATCACTCATTACCATCGCACCCATATTTATTCCAGGTTTCGGCGTTTTTTCTGATTGCAAACTCATTTGAGTAATAGGATTAAGTCGAGTTAATCTAGCAACCGGAATATTATTATTCGTAATGACTATTTCTTGGTCATCTTGAATTAACGAGAGCAATTCAATAAGACTAATTGGCAATTGTGTAAGGTCGAATGTCTTGTTTGACATGGCTGTGGCTTAAACAATCTTTTTTCCCATTGTAGCATGAATATCCTAGAGTGCGATCGCTCCAAAAATATATAATATAATATAAACAAATCAAATCTTGTCTTAACATTAGATCAACGAGATTTTAGATTGTTTAAACCTAAACATTGTCAAAGTTTTGATATTTCACCCTAGATATTTTCATCGTATTCATTTTGTTTTTTCACTATTATAGTCGTTTCAAATAAGTTTGAGACACAGTAATGTGAGCATCTTGCTCACTATGTCAACAAGAAAGATAATAAATTGTGTATCATTCTTATTTGAATTAACTATTTAGCAAAATATTAAGATAATTATGCTATAATTGATTAAAATTATTGCGTTAAATTACCAGAAATTAGCACTTTTTCAACAGTTAAATCTAAATTAGGAAAAAGAAGAGAGCGCAACTTATCTGACAAATAATAAACCGTTTCTTCATATAATCCATCTTCTAATAAAAGAATGGTAATCTTTTCATGGTTAGGATCAACAATCCAATATTCAGATACTCCTAATGCAGCATATTCTGAGCGTTTATAACGATAATCTCTAGTTACAGATTCTGGACTAACAATTTCTACTATTAATATAGGTGGAATCTGAAAAATAGCAGATTGATCTAATAATTCTAAAGCAGCTTCTTGAGTTGTAATAAAAATATCTGGTAAGCGAGATTTACGCCATCCTGTTCTCACCCCAGCTTCTCGAAAACAGAGCAAAGGTAAAGCATTTTTCGCAATGAATTGATCAAAAATCTTCTCTAAACATTTAGCCAACAAAAAATGTCTAACCGTTGGAGGATTCATTAATATTAATTGACCATCGACTAATTCATAGCGATTCTCACTATCATTTTTATAGTGACAATAATCTTCAAAACTGTAAATTTTTTCAGAGGTTTCTCTCATTATTATAAGTTAAGGGGCGAAAATTGCGCCCCCGTAATTTAGTCCTTGTTCATCAAAACTATCACACACAAAAACCTTTAATCGTTCCATTCTCCTCGCGGTGGTAAAGGGGGGTTACGGCGAAACGTACGAGTTAAATCATCATCTCTGTCCCGTTCTCCATTTAACCATTGCTTAATCGCTGTTTCAATAATGCGACTAGGATCATTCGTCAGGTGTTTGAGTTGTTCTAGAACTTCTGCATCAATGTTAATAGAGATTTCTACTTTATCAATGTTTCGTTGAGTAGAGGTCGCATTATCGTTCATAGGTGTTTTCCAATCTTCTCTATCCTATTGTACAGGCAAGGGAATTGCTTTCGGTTGTTATCTATGAAAATTCAGGGATTTATGAAAATATCTCTTAAAAAAATGTTAAATTACTTAATATTGCTGTTCATAAACGTCATCAATGGATAATTCCAGTTGTTGACAGGCTGCTACGGCTAAGCGATCGCATTGTTCATTTTCGGGATGCCCTGCATGACCCTTAACCCAAACAAATTCTACCTCATGTTCTTCACATAAATCTAACAATCTTTGCCATAAATCAGGATTTTTGGCTGCTTCTTTTTTGTTTCTTTGCCAATCATTAGCTTGCCATTTTTTTGCCCATCCTTTGGTTATGGCATCGACTAAATAACGAGAATCCGTATATAAAGTAACATCACAGGGCATGGTCAGGGTTTCTAAACCAATAATAGCGGCCATCATTTCCATGCGGTTATTGGTGGTTAAGCGATAACCCCCTGAAAGTTCTTTCCGATGTTCATTATAGCTTAAAATGATCCCGTAACCGCCTTTTCCTGGATTGCCAGAACAAGCACCATCTGTGTAGATTTCTACCTTTTTCATGGTATTAATTCATCTCATAGATCGATTATAGATGTCATTAAAAATTGCTCAATCAAGACTAGACTAAGGGAGAAATTAGATAATATATTCAAAAATCAACGCCATTAACCCGATGAATATTGAGAATATCGCTCATATTACTAATACTATTAATTAAGTAATCTAACTGTTGGCGATCGCGGATTTCGATGCGTAAATTAATGATAGCTGGTTTATTGCGTCCGGTTTTCACCCCTGCGTTGCAGACGTTGACATGATGGTCACTTACCCGTAATAAAATGTCTTTGAGGACCCCAACACGGTCGAGGGCTTCAATTTGCACATCCACTGGATAAGTGGCCACACAACCTTTACCATCGGTGGTATTCCAGCGCACGGGAATAAATCGTTCTCCTGGGACACTCTCGATGTTAGAACAACTTTGGGTGTGGATAGAAATCCCTCGGTTTCCTTTTGTTACGACACCAATAATGGGTTCTCCAGGTAAGGGCTTACAACACCCTGCAATATGATAAACTAATCCTTCTACGCCTAAAATGGGGGATTTATTGGGTTTAGTAGGACAGGAGGGGGAAGGAGACGCACTGGGTAAGGTCATTTCAGAGACATCTTCTTTTTGGTGAGTCACCGTCACTTCTCGTACTCGGTTCACCACTTGGTTGAGGGTAATACCTCCATAACCTAACCCGGCTAATAAATCATCCACTGAGTGGTAATTACACTTTTGGGCGACGGTTAGCATGGGGTCAGACTTTAACAAAGCTTCAAAGCCATTTTTCCCTAGTTCTTTTTCTAATATGTCTCGGCCTCTGGCTATATTTTCTTCTCGACGAGATCGCTTAAACCACTGACGGATACGGTTACGGGCTGTGGGAGTAACCACAAAGTTTAACCAATCTAAACTGGGATGACAGTTCTTTTGGGTAACAATTTCTACAATATCCCCATTTTGTAGGGGTTGGTCTAAAACGGACCATTTCCCATTAATTCTCGCCCCTTTCATGTGGTTGCCGACTTCTGTGTGGATGCGGTAGGCGAAGTCTACGGCGGTTGCCCCTCTGGATAGGGCGATCACATCGCCATTGGGGGTAAACACATAGACATCATCATCAAAGAGGTTTTCTTTGAGATTATCCACATATTCTTGATCGTCTTTGAGGTCCTTTTGCCAGTCAAGAAGTTGTCGTAACCAAGTAAATTTTTCATCTTCATCAGACAAGTGAGTATGATGAGATCCCCCTGTTTCCTTATATTTCCAATGGGCTGCAATTCCATATTCAGCGATATGGTGCATTTCTAGGGTACGAATTTGAATTTCTAAGGGACGACCATTGAGTCCTACCACCGTTGTATGTAAGGATTGATAACGGTTGGGTTTCGGGAGTCCAATATAGTCTTTAAATCGGCCCGGCATGGGTTTAAATAGATCATGGACCACTGCCAGGGATCGATAACATTCTTCGTTGGTTTGGACAATGATGCGTAAGGCAGCGAGGTCATAGATTTCATGAAATTCTTTGTTTTGACGCTGCATTTTGAAATAGATACCATAGAGATGTTTGGGTCGTCCTTGTAACTCTAGGACTTGGATACCCATTGCATCGAGTCGCTTTTGCAAAATGGTTTTAACGGTTTCGATACGAGTTTCTCGATCGATGCGTTTTTCTGAGACGAGGTTTTGAATTTCTCGATAGTCTTCTGGTTCTAAGTATTTAAAGGATAAATCTTCTAATTCCCATTTTACCCGCCAAATTCCTAACCGATTGGCTAAAGGGGCAAATATTTCTTTGGTTTCGAGGGCAATACGTCTTTGTTTTTCTGGTCTGAGGGGATCAAGAGTTCGCATATTGTGGAGGCGATCGGCTAATTTGACCACAATGACCCGAATATCTTTGGCCATGGCTAAAAACATCCGTCGAAAGTTTTCGGCCTGTTGTTCTGTTTTGTTAGAAAAGTTAAATTTTGAGAGTTTGGTCACCCCTTCCACTAATAGGGCAACTTCTTGACCAAACATCTCTTCTATTTCTTCTACGGTGACATCCGTATCTTCTACGACATCATGGAGGAAACCCGCCGCAATCATGGCCTTGTCTCCCCCTAAGTCTCTTAGGATACCAGCAACAGCTACGGGATGGGCAATATAAGGTTCTCCTGACTTACGGGTTTGTCCTTCGTGGAGTTGGTAAGCGAAGTTAAAGGCACGACAAATCAAGTCTAGGTCCTGATTAGTTTGGTCTGTCTCATGGGTGAGCAAACACTCATTTAACCAGTCAGGAAGGATGAGATCGAAGGGTTTAGTGTCAGGAAAAGTAACTGCGTTCATAGGAGGATCAGACTAGGAGTCGAAGGAAGGAGGATGGATATGAAAACGGTAATAAGAACATTTAAACGCTGATGCTTCTCTGATGGAAAAAGCCAAGGGGTAACACCGTTAGCTGTACTTTGTTCTACCCTGTTTTTACCACCAGTGCTGTCCTAACTACTAAAAGTGAGGACATCTTTTAATAATTTCAGTTTAAGGACAGATTCAGATTCGTTAAAGTTACTGAGAAAGTTTAATATTAATTTACAAATTCTAACGCAATATGGTGTCCTATGTTACTGAAATTCTATCATCAGTCTTATCAAGAGCTTTTAGTTAAGCTCCTAGAACTCCAGAAACGAGTCATAGCTGAGGATACAGATATGATAGCGATAAAAACTATTTATGAGCAGGTACAAACTATTTTTCAGAAGCGGATTCTCAGGGTGAGCCTAGATGAGTTGGATTGTAGCGCAATCCCCTTGGTGCGATCAGCACAAACAGAAATTTATAAAAATTTAAGATTATTGGGAACCGAGTTATTATTTTTAACGTCTTCACGTCAGAGGAAGACGACAAAAAAAAGATTAGAGAAGGTACAAGAAAAGGTTAAAGACTTAATTGGATATTGTCAGGCAATTATTAAGCAATTAGAACAATGATATTTACTTAGTCTTAAAATGATCTAATTTGTAGTCATTTATCATTAATTATCAACAGTCAAATCGACTTTATGATAAATATCAGTGAAATTTAAGGTAATCTGATTCAATTTTAAGTCAATTTTTTCATCCCCTTGATGATACTCTTGAAATAACCATTGTTTATCCCCTGTTTTGAGAAATTTTTCGCCATAAATTTTAGTTTGACTGATTAAAACATATTCTTCAAAACGATTAATTGTTCGATAAGCAGCAAATTTTCCCTCCTTATCATAATTCTCAGTTGAAGGGGATAAAACTTCAATAATTAAACTAGGGTTCAGAATAGTATCTTTTCGGTTTTCATAATAAATAGGTTCTCCTTGAATAACCATAATATCAGGATAGGTAAAAATCCGTTTTTCTGGTATCCACAGTCGAACATTTTCGACATAAACACGATAATTAAGTTTTTTGAAGGCAATGTTTAATTCTGTAACAAGATTGACTGCAATTTGGTTATGATTGGTTGTTCCACCTGTCATGGGTATAATTTGTCCGTCGATGTACTCACTCTTAAAGTCTGCTTTTTCTTCCTGTTGTAGATAGTCTTCAATGGAAGGGGTTTTAATAGAGGTTCCTTGCATAACACATTAAAAGTTAACTCTAAACATCTTCATAATTGCATTTTATCGCAATTTTTATGACAGCAGTTTTCAAATCAATAGATTAAACATAAAAGAACAAATTCCCCCCACACTTCCCCCACTCACTTAACCGAAATATTGATACACTCAATTGAAAACTGCTATGATATAAAAAAGAGATAGGACCTATTATCATGAATGAACTAAAGTATTTTGGCCATGTAGGAAATGTAGATGATCCCTTGGGCTTTTTTCAAGAACAAAACTATATCATCTGTCGAGGAGCGACTGAATTAGGAGAAATTGATAATTTGATGGACTTTTATAATACATCAATTGTCAATTCTAGAAAACAATATGTAAGACAATCAACACGCTGGGAATATCATCAAAAAACCCCTGAAGGTGGCATGATTAATCCTTTTTTGAATCCTCATAGTTTTGAAAAGGGAATCAATGGCCAATTTTCCGATAAAATTCTCAAAGTTTTAAGTTGTCAGAGACTTCAAAAAGCTTTATCTGAAATAACGGGTAAAGACCCAACTTTTAGACTTTTTCAAACAATGATCTTTGATCATAGTATAACGACTCCTCATCAAGATTGGGTTTTTTTAGATTCTCGACCTAATGGACATTTAGTAGCAGCATGGGTGGCCTTAGAAGATATACATCCTGAGGGAATTCGATTTTATGTTTACCCAGGAACTCATAACTTTATGCCGAAGGTTTGGTATAACAAAGTTAATATCAAGAAAAACCAAGATATTTACGCAGATTTTTTCCAAGAAATTGGGGAATATTTAGATTCTAATTCATTAGAAATGTATGCTCCTCCCCTCAAAAAAGGAGATGTCTTTTTCTGGGGTTCTCGAATTATTCATGGTTCTACTAGAGGAACCAATCCTAAATTAAGAAGACGATCTATAGCAGCTCATTTAGTTCCTGAGGGATTTAGATTTGGTAATTTAGAAAGGGATTTTGATGTAGCTTTCAAACAAAAATATGGACTGGATTACGTATATCGCCCCTTAGATAAACAATTTTCAGATCGTAATAGTTCAATTAAAAATAGTGTTATTTATCGCTTATTGAAAAAGACTTTTAAAAATTAACAAATATTTCCTTATCGATTAAATCAAAATCAAGAATTACATTGACAAACAAACCACTATGAGTCGATTTGATAACCTTAGAAAAGGAAGTATTTTATCCTATCGAATTTTAACAAGTCCATTAAGAGCCAAACCTGATTTTCTTGTGATTGGAGGGATGAAATGTGGTTCAAGTTCTTTATATCAATATTTACTAAAACATCCTAATGTTTATCCTCCACTAACTAAAGAATTGTATTATTTTAGTACGCAGAAATTTACTCAAAAAAGCTTTGCCTGGTATCGATCTAATTTTCCAATTTCTAAACCAAATTATATGACTGGAGAAGCAACTCCAGATTACATTTTTTATGCTAAAACTGCTCAAAGGGTAGCCAATAAATTACCATCAGTTAAACTAATATCGATCCTAAGAAATCCGATAGATCGTGCTTATTCTCATTACCATCATTCTGTTAGTTTAGGATGGGAAAATAATTCGTTTGAAGAAGCAATTAAACTCGAAAAATCTAGATTATCTACCAAGTCATCAACTATCAATGATGGGACACCTCATCCCTCTCATAAACACTCATATTTATCGAGAGGTCTTTATCTAAAACAGCTTAAGGAATGGTTCTGCTTTTTCCCGAGAGAACAAATTCTAATTCTCAAAGCTGAAGACCTTTATTCTCAACCCAAAACAACAATGAATAGAGTCTTTCAATTTCTCAATCTTCCCGCCAATAAAATTGATATTTATAAAACATATAACTCTCGAAATTATGCTCCGATTAAACCTGAAGTTCGCCAGAAGTTAATTGATTATTTTAAACCTGAAAAGGAAAAGCTCTATGAATATTTAGGAGTTAACTTTAATTGGGATAAATAACATAGTATTTAGTTTATCTTGTCTCAAGATTGTTAAGAAAACTTTATGGCATTGATCCCTATGACGAAACAACCAAAAACAAGGGCGATCGCTATTCTGACAGACTTTGGCCAAGAAGATGGCTATGTGGGCATTATGAAGGGGGTTATGGCTGCAATTAATCCCCATATCCCGACTATTGATCTTACCCATGATATCCCGCCTCAGCAAATTTGGGCAGCCAGATTTTGTCTGATGAATGCCTATCCCTATTTTCCCAAAGATACGGTATTTTTAGCTGTGGTTGATCCAGGGGTCGGAAGCCAAAGACGCAGTCTGGCCATTGAGTGTTCCCAGGGGTATTTAGTGGGGCCTGATAATGGTTTATTAAGTGGTATTTTGACACAAGATCCGGCTATAAAAGCGGTATCTTTAACTAATAGTGATTATTGGCGCGTTCCTGATGTGAGTTTAACTTTTCATGGTCGAGACATTTTTGCCCCCGTTGCCGCTTATTTAGCCTCTGGAGTTACTTTAGAAGCATTAGGAGACTCTATTCCTATTAATAGTTTAGTCGATTTTCCTTTGGAACCTCCCCATATTACAGAAAAAAAGATAGAAGGAGCGATTCAATATGTTGATCATTTTGGCAACTTAATTACTAATATTTCGTCTTGCCAAGTGAGGGATAAAAATTGGTCTATTACAATTGACGATAGAATGATCAAATCTGGTTTAACTTATAGCGATGTTGCTCAAGGAGAGATGATAACATTAATCGGTAGTCATGGGTGGTTAGAAATTGCTATGAATGGGGGAAATGCACAAGAACAGTTACAACTTGAATGGGGAAATAAAATAACTGTTATTTTTCAATAAGACCCCGCCGTTAACGGCGGGGTTTCTGTTATTTGTTACTATTTTGCCGAAATAAAATGTTTTTTTTAAACAATAAATTAGAAGAAAATAAAGAGTATCAATCATCTTATATTTGGCAAAAATTTCGTCAAGATATTTTGGCTATATTGGGATTAATTAGTCTGGCTATTATTTTTATTTCAGTCATTATCGGTCCGTTAATTTACCAAGTTCCCATTGATAAAATAGATTTTTCTCAAGTTAGTAGTTTACCGAGTTTAGAACATCCTTTTGGCACAAATTCTCTAGGACAAGATATTTTAGCACGGGTTTTATTTGGGGGCAGAATTTCTCTTACAGTGGCCATTCTAGCCATGTTGTTTGCTATTTTTCTAGGGACAATGATCGGTGCGATCGCAGGGTTTTATGGAGGAATGATTGATAGTTTATTAATGCGGTTAACAGATTTATTTTTAGCCTTACCTCAGTTACCTTTATTATTATTAGTTGTTTATTTATTCAGAGAACCTATTAAAAAAGTTGCCGGTCCAGAACTGGGAATTTTTATATTAGTTGTAGTCGTCATTGGTGGACTGAATTGGATGTCCGTTGCACGACTGGTAAGAGGGAATGTTTTAAAATTAAGAGAAATGGAATTTGTTAAAGCAGCAGTTGCTTTAGGGGCTAGACCTGATCGTATTATTTTAATTCATATCCTTCCTAATGTGTTGAGTATGATGATAGTAGCAGCGACTTTAGGAGTCGGCAATGCTATTATTACCGAGGCGACGTTGAGCTTTTTAGGATTAGGATTTCCCCCTGATTTTCCCACCTGGGGACAGATGTTATTCCAAGCAAAAGATTATATAGACACTGCACCTCATATTGCTTTTTTTCCGAGTTTAGCTATCTTCTTAACCGTCTTAAGCATTAACTATATTGGGGATGGATTACGGGATGCGTTGGATCCTAAAAATATAAAATAATAAGTCTAAATCAATCAAACAGTAATTGGTCAGTGATCCCTTATCAGTGATCATGGTATACAATGAGGCATCAACTTTTAGTATTCTCTATAAATAAACAGATTATCAATGATTGTATCCTCTAAAACCGTCCCCTTTGTTGATTTAACTCTGCAACACCAACCCATACAAGCTGAAATTGAACAAGCGATGGCCGCTGTTGTCCAACGGGGAGATTTTATCTTAGGGAAAACCTTAAAAGAATTTGAAGCCGAATTTGCTGAAGCAAGTGGTGTTCAATATGGTGTCGGAGTCGCTTCGGGAACCGATGCGATCGCTTTAGGACTACAAGCTTGCGATATCACTCAAGGGGATGAGGTTTTAGTTCCTGCCAATACCTTTATTGCTACGATCATGGGGGTCATTCAGGCAGGGGCAACCCCTATTTTAGTCGATTGTGATCCTCACACTGCCCTCATCGACTTAAACTTAGCCGCTAAAGCCATTACCCCTAAAACCAAAGCCATTGTCCCCGTTCACTTATACGGTCAAATGGTATCGCCCAAGGAGTTACTAGACTTTGCCCAAGCTCATAATTTAATTATTTTTGAAGACGCAGCCCAGGCACATTTAGCCCAACGGGAAGGGTATACAGCCGGCTCAATTGGCATGGCGGCCGCTTTTAGCTTTTATCCCAGTAAAAATTTAGGGGCTTTTGGCAATGGAGGAATGCTAATTACCTCTGATGAGGAAGTCGCCCATCGGGTTCGGACCTTACGCAATTATGGCGCACCGAAAAAGTATTATCATACCCTAGTCGGCAAAAATAGCCGTTTAGATAGTTTACAAGCAGCCATTTTACAAGTCAAACTACCCCATTTATCTCAATGGAATCGATTGAGAAATAAAGCAGGACAAATTTATGATCAGGGGTTAAAATCAGGGGAAGATCAGGGTGTGATCCCGATGAAAAATCTCAGTCAAGAGGGTCATGTTTATCATCTCTATGTTGTCCGTATTAA
>JASJDD010000160.1 GCA_030065735.1 Crocosphaera sp. | reverse complement strand
CGGTTATTGGTATTTTTAATAACTTCGATGGGACTGCCTTTTAAGTAACTAATCACAGGGGTTTAATTTAAGTTGTAATAAATCCAAAATGATTTAACCCTTCTAAGATTCCTTGAGCAAAAGCTTGTTTTGCTAAGTAACGAAATGGGGTTTTATGCTGATAATACCATTGTAGAAGTTCCGATTTCGCATTAGCAACAATAATCCCTCTTTCTTCTCCTTGAAATAGGGTAATATCGTTACCAGAATCACCACAAACAAAGGTTTTATCTACAGCTATTTCCCATTTTTTTCGTAAGTATTGTAAGGCTGATCCTTTACCTCCATTTTTAGGTAAAATGTCTAGGGCATAACTGGCACTGTAAATGATTTGAGTGTCTAGCTTTTGCCTCAGTAAATCTGCTTTTAATCGAGGGATAACTTCTTGGGCTATGCTTTTTGATAAATAATAGCTGACTTTAAAATCTGTTTGTTCTGATAAAGGTTGTAACACTAAGTCAGCAAAGTGACTGGCAACAGAAAATACGGCTTCTCGATCCCAATTTTCAGAGACGTGATTTGCCCATTTTAAATCAAAGTTATCTTTGATGGGATGAAAATAAATTTCTGTCCCAACTGATGTCATTACAGCATCAGGAGATAATAGATTTTTCTCTCGGTTAAGTTGATGATAAAGTTCTAGCGATCGCCCTGTAGAATAGACGATTTTGATATCATATTCTTGGCGTTTTTTTTCTAATACTTCATTAAGAATAATTAACGCTTTATCATCACCAATGAGAGTTTGATCGAGATCAGTGACTAACAAGAAATCTGCCATCTGAAGTTTTTATTTCATGAGTTCTTATCTAGATCATAACATTCATTAAACGTCTTTGTTGATTTTACGTTAAGGAATTTTACAAAGTTAATGCTATTCATTTTTAATTAACTCTAATGCAGAATTTTTTTAGCGAACTTTTTTCCCATGCTCATTATCTTCCTCTAAAATAGAGAATAAACAACGCCATTGTAGATCGATTATGACCCAAACCAACAGTAAACCCTCGACCCAAGCAGAAAACGAAGCGTATCTCGACGAAATACCCAATGAACTAGAGATGTCTTTATTTGATCATCTTGAAGAACTGCGGATGCGTATTTTTTATGGGTTAATCGCAGTTGCGATCGCAATGATAGGCTGTTTTATTATCGTCAAACCGTTAGTAAGATGGTTAGAAATTCCCGCCCAAGGGGTCAAATTTTTACAGTTAGCCCCTGGTGAGTTCTTTTTTGTGTCTATAAAAGTAGCGGGTTATAGTGGTTTGTTGGTGGCAAGTCCCTTCATTCTTTATCAGATTATTCAGTTTGTTTTACCCGGTTTAACCCGTCGGGAACGTCGTTTATTGGCCCCTGTAGTTTTGGGATCAAGTGTGTTATTTTTTGCAGGAATTGGCTTTTCTTATTGGGCATTAATTCCTGCTGCTTTAAACTTTTTTATTAGTTACGGCGCAGATGTTGTTGAACAATCTTGGTCGATTGATCGTTATTTTGAATTTGTTTTATTATTAATGTTTAGTACAGGCATTGCTTTTCAAATTCCTGTGATTCAATTAATTTTAGGACAGTTAGGTATTGTATCATCAAATCAGATGTTAAAAGGATGGCGTGTGGTAGTTTTAGGCGCAGTTATTTTAGGGGCAGTTTTAACCCCTTCCACTGATCCCTTGACTCAATCTTTATTAGCATCCGCTGTGTTAGGGTTATATTTTGGAGGTATTGGCCTAGTTAAATTAAGTGGGAAATAAGCTATGATTAATTAATTGGGCTTTGCAATAATAAGTCATGTTGTTCATATTTGACTTCTGACTTCTGATTTCTGTGCCATAGCGCCGGAACGTAGTGAGGAACTTCTGACTTCATTCAATGAGTGGGAACAATTAAAATGGGACAGTCAGACTGAGAAATAACACCTTTACTAACACTACCTAAAAAGAGTTCAGAAATAGGGTTACGGCCATGAGAACCCATAATAATGATGTCCACTTCCAATTTTTTTGCTTCTTTGATGATGGTTTCTACCGTTGAACCTTGTATTAATAAAGCGGTTGTTTCTATACCTTCATTGCGTAATTTTTCAGCTATTTTTTGAATCTGAGAATGTTCAGCGTGGAAGGTTTTAGCAACATAATCTCTGACGGTTTGGGGTCCAGTATCATAACCCACAAAATCAGGTTCCGGTTGGGCAACATGAATAAGCCATAGTTTGGCTAACAAGGCTTTAGCTATTTCTTGGGCTTTGTTAACGACTTTTTCAGTCGATTCAGAACAGTCAACTGCAACGAGAAGATTCATATCTCTATTCTATTCCTAAAACGTTTTATTTTGCCAATAGTCTACCTTAAAAAAGTCACGGTTAACCCTTGTTGAATCCTTCAAGTAATTTTTGTAAAATTTCCCAAAACTTAGTATTTCCTGTTATTTGACTGATAAGAGGAATTAACAATAGAGTATTACGAATCGTAAAACGGCGAAAAGATTTTGGATGAATGGGCCAAGTGGGCATTTCTTCAATTTTTTTATGTCGTTCTAAAAGAGAAGTAAGACGACATTCAAGATTTTTCCGTTCTGTTTCAGATTCAGTATGAATCAATTGCAGACGTAACTCTACAATTTGACGACTAAGTTGATCTCCTTCTATCAGTAATGTCTGTTTTTGTTGTTCCATTTCTCGATGAAATAATGTCATGGGAATAGCAAAGACGAGAATTTCAAAGATAATCGCTAAGATTAATAAATAAAAATATGGTTCTCGCCAGTCAGCATAAGAACGAGGAAAGATAGGAATAATTAGCCACCATGTCGCTAGAAAAACAGCAGGAATTACTGCTACTAATGCTTGAAAGAGATAAAAATCACCTAACGGTTTTAAACCGCAAACTTGATCAGTATGGGCCGGTTCAATGATCAGGGAAAACTGATTATTTTTCTCTTTTTCTTTGCGTTCTTTGTGTTTAATAATAATCGGTAATAAGGTTCCGTAGGCTGACATCCTTCCGAGAAACCATCCAGCAATATAGCCGCCAAGGGTTTCTAGTAACGTTAACACAATATTACCTAATCCATAGATACTTAAAAAAGCGACTAAAATTGCAAAAGCAGTTATAATTCCTGCTTTTTGTCCCCAATTATCTGCTTTCATACAAAGACACTTATACATAGTATTTAAGTCTTTAGTGGTGGCCACTAAGATTCCCCTATCTATCAGTCGTCGTAAGGTTAGTTTTAATTTTATGGGAACTTGTCTGGCTAATTCAATCCCAATTATAAAAGTGATTGTCCCTGACAGTAATAACCAGTCCCATTTCGGCCATGTTTGACCATATAAAAAAATTTGTATAACAAAAAGAATTAATAACCCAATACTAACAACAATATCAGCACGATTTTTGATTTGCTTAAGCACTGTACTAAGATTTTTTTGGATAGAAAGGTTGGTCATAACTGTTACATAAATATTGTTTAAGTTTTGATTTGACAACTAACAATTTCCCAAGGTTTGACCTGATAATTATGCTCTATTTCTTCTTCTAATAAGTTCACTCTTCGACCTAAGTTTAAGTTTAAATCACTTGTGAATTCAAGGTTAGTCGGTTTTCCTTCAGATTCATAACAGCGAAAAATATAGTTATCGCTTCCATCTTCTGCGGGTTTTAATGCAGAGAAAATAAAGTGATCAGATTCTACTTTTAACCCTGAAAATATGGGAGGTAATGTTCCTTGATTATTGATTCTAGGATTAGGAATCATCACTTTTAAGGGAATATTCAATTCACGGGCTTTTTGGACTGTTTTTGCTTCTTGCCAATTTCCTTGATGGGGATAGATAGCGTAGGTAAATTCGTGATGTCCAATGTCACAAATGGGATCAGGCCATTGGGGACTTTTTAATAGAGTAAGTCTTAAGCGATCGCTTTGATTATCATAGCCATATTTACAGTCATTTAACAAGCTAACTCCATAGTTTTTACTATTATCGGTTAAATCTGCCCATCGTAATGCAGGAACTTCCCATTTAGCTTTTTCATAAGGGGTTTGAGGAAAATTTGTCCGTTTAATCGTTCCAAAGGGAATCTCATAACTGGTATAGTCTGCTGTTAAATTAAATGGAAATACTGCTTTGACTAAAACATAGGTTTCTTGCCAATTAACTTGGGTTTTTATTTTCAAAATTGCTGATTTTTTCTGTAAGATATAGTCTTGAGTAAACTCTGAATTACCTAATTTTCTGATTACTCTAACTTTCCATTGAATAGGTCCTGATTCTAAGGTTTCTATGGATTTTAATTGGGTATCTGGTAAAGGATAATCATTGTAGTTTGGGTCAATATTCCAAGCATCCCAATATTGTCCTTGATCTTGAAAGCTTTGTAATTCATTTCCGTCTCCTTTTAAAATTTCTATATGATTAATTTTGTCGTAAATACTATCAAGATTTCCTGTTTTATCATTAATTTTTACTTTCAGGCACTCATTTTCTAAAATCGTTTCATTTTGCTGCAATATTGTTTGTTCTTCTTTATTGCGTTTAGTGGGAACTAGCCAAAAAATACCATAACCAATGGAAGGAATTTTCTCAGCTAAAAATAAGAGTTTATGATCATGAGAAACTTGAGTTATTAATTTATTCTCTTCTAAGTCATAAACATCATAATTGTGGTCAATATCATCAATTTCTACTATTTCTGCTCTTTCCCAGTTCAGGGAGTTGAAAATAATAATAGATTTCGCCTCAAACTTAGATATATCAGGAAATTTTATACGAGAGATAATCTTTTCTAAGGCAGATTGCAAGATAGTTTTACCTATAGTTTGAATTTGTTTCCACGCTTCGTTAGCTTCTACAAAAACATCGGTAATAGCAGTTCCTGGTAAGATGTCATGAAATTGATTAAATAAGACTTTTTTCCAGGCAAACTCTATGTTACTTTTGACTTCATTCTTTATCGCTTTGCCTTCAATTATGGCTGCTAAACATGACCATAATTCTGCTTCATATAATAATTCTTCGCTACGACGATTATAATATTTTTGATCGCCGTGAGTGGTATAACAACCTCGATGTAAATCTAAGTATAGCTCATCATTCCAAATAGGAATTGTTAAACCCTGTTCAATGATATTTTTAACCTTATCTAGATAACTTTTAGCCGTTGTAAAATTAACTTTTGGAAAAAAAGAAGACTGTTGCCAACGTTGACTAACTTCAACCATATCACGAGTTGGACCACCACCATGATCACCAACTCCTGGTATCCATAGTATTTCTTTTAACCCCGTTTGTTGTTCCCATTTCACACTATGATTGGTCATGGTAATGGGATGAGTTGTCATTACACCTTCCACATTTGGTGGAGACATTACAGTTAACAATTGTGTGCCATCAAGAGATTGCCACCAAAAGGCACCATGAGGAAATTCTACGGTACTATTCCAGTGAAGTTTACCTGTGACAAAATAGTTAATACCACTTTGTTTAAAAATTTGTGGTAACTGTAAACAAAATCCGAAACTGTCAGGTAGCCAAGCAACTTCTGTGATGCTTCCGAATTTTTCTTTAATATATCTTTGCCCGTATAAAAGTTGTCTAACAATGGATTCTCCTGACACTAAATTAACCTCTGGTTCGACCCACATCCCCCCTAAAATTTCCCATGTACCTGCTCTATATGAGGCTTGAATCTGTGTAAAAAGCTCAGGACGATTTTTTTCTATCCATTCATAAAGAACAGGGGTTGTATGGCAAAATGTAAGGTCATTAAATTCTTTTTGTAAGTTAATAACTGACCTAAAAGTTCGTTCTGCTACTTCCCAAGTTTCGTCAACTGTCCATAACCAAGCCATGTCTAAATGAGCATGGCCTACAATATTTATATGACGCTGTTTTATCTCATGGCTTAGAGGTTCTAGTTGTTGACGTAGCTTGATTAATTCATCATTAAACTTATTTATATTATGAACATAATTCCAATTAATATGATTAACTCTTTCTTCTAAGAAATCTAATTTTTCAGGGTAAAATGTAGATAAATAGTTAAATAAAACAGCAATTTCATCAGCAACAAAACCAGGATCAATGGAATTATAATCACTTTCATAAATCAATTGGGACTTCATTAACGCCCCAATATCATGACCTGGACTGATTAACCGTAAACAAACTAAAAATTCTTGCCCGATTTGAGCAGAATTCGTTAACAAAACTCTGGCTAAACAATCAAATAAATCTCCTTCTTGGACTAACTTCCCATTGACAAAAATTTGCGCTATTTCTGCCCACCAAACCAGAGATAATCTTAAAGAAAGTTGTTGTAAAGGATACCCGTTTAATTCTTCAGGAATGACGAATTTTTGTATTAACCATTTGAGTTTACTTCCTGTTTCCCACGTTAAATATCCTTTCTCGTTAGCTGTGATTAATTCTAACTGCTCAAAATTAATATGATTGATGTCTATTTCTTCTGAAGTGCCTAACCAATTATCTTGCACCTTAACTTGTGTCAGTTGACGTAGTTTATCAATGGTTTCAGTAATTTTCATTTTTTAGCAACAATTAAAATAATTAAAATGGATTCCCTTCGGTCAATTTATTTATTGGTCGCCATTCATCCCTAAGTTGTAGAACTTTAGGGATGAATGGCGACATTAGGATAAAGATAAAAATCTTAAATAAATTCCTGTCCAATACTGAGGAAAAGTCTCCTGTAAACCTTGAAACATTTAAAACGACCTACCCAATTTCTCTTTTTTGCTAAGATAAGTTAAAAAAATCCATATACCCTACTTTAACCCATGTCTCGCCCTGTTAATGAATCTCCCATTATTCCCCCTACCTTAATTGAAAATAGAAAAGCGGATCATATCAACATTGTTCTAGAAAAAGATGTAGCAAGTAAAGGTATCACCACAGGGTTTGAGCATTTTTTGCTCGAACATGATGCCCTCCCTGATGTGGATCTCGATGAAGTCGATCTTAGCTTACAACTGTGGGGCAAAACCTTACAAGCCCCTTTGCTCATCAGTAGCATGACCGGGGGGACAGACTCGGCACATACCATTAACCTCAATTTAGCAGAAGCCGCACAAGCTTTGGGTATTGCGATGGGAGTGGGTTCCCAACGCGCTGCTATTGAACAGCCCAACTTAGGCAAAACCTATCAAATACGACAAGTTGCTCCCGATATCCTCTTATTTGCTAATTTAGGGGTCGTACAGCTTAATTATGGTTATGGTATCGATGAAGCGAAAAAAGCCGTAGATATGATTGAGGCTGATGCTTTGATCCTCCATCTCAACCCCCTACAAGAAGCCGTCCAAGCAGAAGGCGATCGCAACTGGAAAGGACTCTACGACAAAATCGCAACGGTAGCCACTCAATTAGAAGTCCCCATCATCGCTAAAGAAGTGGGTAACGGCATCAGTGGTAAAGTTGCCCGTCGTTTGGCTGATTGTGGGGTATCTGCTATTGATATTGCTGGGGCTGGGGGAACCAGTTGGAGTGAAGTAGAAGCCTATCGACAGCACGATCCTCGTCGCCGTCAAATCGCCCATTGTTTCGCCGCTTGGGGCATTCCTACGGCTATGTGTTTGATGCAGGTGCGAAAGGCTGTCCCAGAATTACCGGTGTTCGCTAGTGGGGGTATTCGTAGCGGTATCGATGCAGCTAAAGCGATCGCCCTTGGCGCAACTTTAGTAGGCAGTGCAGCCCCTCTCTTAGATGCTGCTACCCATCAATCTCAAGCCGTCTATGATAAGTTCTCAATTTTGTTAGAAACCCTCAAAATTACTGCTTTTTGTGCCGGCGTTTCTAATTTAACTGAGTTAAAACAAGTGACTTTACATCCTAGAAATAGTTAGTTTCAAGCTATTTTTTAGGCAACCAATCTTCATCTAGCAATTGTTTTAATGTATAAGGACAGTCTTGAGGAAAAGTATCTAACCCTGACTTAATTTGTACATATTTACGTGCTTTTTGATAGATTTTCGCTAAGTTTCCTTCCAGATAATTATAAAAGTTCGTCGTCATGCGATCGTTAAGCTGATCTCGAAAGTTGAAAACCTCTGATCTCCAATGTCGATAATTTCTTTCATATTCTCTATCCCAATACTCTAATAATAATAAATGACGAATTATCTGCTTTAATAAGCTTTCTACCTTGTACCGTTTCTCACTCCCCAAGTCCTCTAACTCCTCAATTAAATTCTCTAAATCTAATTCATCAAACTTTTTTTCTTTCAAAAGTTTAACTGTTTCTTCTATCCATAAATAATCATCAATCTCATATAATCTTTGGAGGTTATGGGTTTTTGTGTTTATCATAATTTATTATGATCAGTTATTAACCAATCTTCATTTAGTAGTTGTTGTAAGGTATAAGGACAGTCTTGAGGAAAAGTATCTAACCCTGACTTAACTTGTACATATTTACGTGCTTGTCCATAGATTTTTGCTAAATTTTCCTCTAGATAATTATAAAAGTTTGTAGTCATGCGTCTATTAATTTGGGTATGAAACCCCACAATTTCTGCTTGCCAATGTCGGTAGTTTCTGTCATATTCATCCTGCCAATATTCCAATAACAGCACATGACGGATAATCTGTTCTAATAAACTCTCTATCTTATGCCGTTTCTCACTCCCCAAGTCCTCTAATTCCTCAATTAAATTCTCTAAATCTAATTCATTAAACCGTTTTCCTTTCAATAGTTTAACCGTTTCTTCTATCCATAAATAATCATCAATTTCATATAATTCTTTCAGTTTGTCCACATTCTTGACTACCATGATTGATCCACACCTATCCTTAAGTTAAAGTATCCAATAACTGTTCACTGTTCACTCATGCTTTGTCTAACCCACCTGAGAAGACTTTACAGGCAGACATATTTTTCACCCATACACCTAACACTGTTCATTATTATATAAAAAAGTAGTACGGTCTGTCAACCCCATTATCTCGTTACTTAATACAGAATTATCGCAAATAATTCTGTATTATAATGATACGGTTTTCAGAACATTTGGTAGTCTATGTTACTGTTTTTCTGAAAATGACGGCAAAAACGTTAAATCAAAGATACAAATATAATACATATTTAAGCCAATAATAGACTTATCAATATAAAAAACAGAGTTAAACGATAAAATAGAAGAGAAGTTAACCATTATTTTTATGGAAATTAAACGCTTACCCGCATTATCGGATAATTACATTTTCCTCTTACATGATGCCAATAATAACACGGCTGCTGTGGTTGATCCGGCGGAGGCTCAACCGGTGTTAAATTGTTTAGATGAATTAGGAGCAAAATTAGTTGCTATTTTCAACACCCATCACCATGCTGATCATGTCGGAGCTAATAGAAAACTAATAGAAAAATTCCCTGAGCTTTGTGTTTATGGAGGCCAAGAAGATAAAGGAAGAATTCCAGGACAACAAGTGTTTTTAGAAGAAGGTGATACAGTAGAATTTGCTGGCAAAACAGCACAAGTTTACTTTATTCCGGGTCATACTCGTGGACATATTGCTTATTACTTTCCCCCGAATGAATCAGAAGAAATAGGGGACTTATTTTGTGGGGATACTATCTTTGCTGGGGGTTGTGGACGCTTATTTGAAGGGACACCGGCACAAATGGTTCAATCTATAGGTAAACTGAGAAAGTTACCGGATAATACCCGTATTTGGTGCGCCCATGAATACACATTAAATAACCTTAAATTTGCTGTTACCATTGATAAAGATAATAGTGATTTACACAATCGTTATCAAGCAGTAATTAAAGCCCGTGAAAATGATCAACCTACCGTTCCTTCTCTATTAGGAGAAGAGAAAAAAACCAATCCTTTTTTACGATGGGATCACCCGACTTTGCAAAGTCTAACAGGGATGAATGATCCTGCGAGGGTATTTGGTAAAATTAGGGGTATGAAAGATAATTTTTAACTAAAAATGGAAGCCAATAACCTCAAATTTAAAGAAAAAATATCCCATTATTTAGATGATTTTAATAGCCCCATCGGAATTGCTATCAATTTAACAATTTTGGGGCTTATTGTCTTATCTTCTGGCATTTTTGTCCTAGAAACTTACCCCTTATCTAACTCTAGTTTAAAGTTCTTAGAAAAATTAGATGATGTTATTTTGGGATTATTTACTATTGAATATTTAATCCGTTTTTGGTGTGCAAAATCTAAACTAAAATTTGTTTTTAGTCTTTTTTCTTTTATTGATTTACTTTCTATTTTACCCTTATTTATTGGGTTTATAAACATTCGTTTTATTCGTATTCTTCGCTGGTTCCGAATATTAAGACTTCTAAGATTAATCAATTTTGAAACCTCTTTATTTAAAGTAAAATCTGAAGATGGTGTTGTTTTAGTCAGAATATTTTTAATTTTATTTTCCTTAATTTTTACTTATTCTGGAGCTATTTATCAAGTCGAACATTATAGTAATCCGAAAGTTTTTAAAACGTTTTTTGACGCTTTATACTTTTCTGTTGTCACCATGACGACTGTGGGTTTTGGTGATGTTATACCCCTCTCAGAAGCAGGAAGAATTTTAACTGTAATTATGATTTTTTCTGGTATTCTCCTAATTCCTTGGCAACTTAGTATTTTAACTCAAAAATTCTTGCAAAATACTCAACAAGGTAATCAAATTTGTTCCCATTGTGGCTTAAAGTTTCATGATCGAGATGCTAACTTTTGTAAGATTTGTGGAACTAAGTTATGATCAGGAGTCAGGAGTTAGAAGTCAGGAATGATAGAAACAATAGGAATATCCCAAGGAATTACCAGTTTAACCGAAGTTCATTTGAAGTTTAATTTAACTCGAACTCAAAAGGCTAATTTTTTTAGAGAATGGACTGATAATTTACTGACTCTTGATGATAAAGAGAAAAAAGTATTAGATATAGCACTACGCATTTTGGTTAGGACATTTTTATAATAGAAGAGAAGTCATCAAGTGATCAGGCGATCGCTACCAGTCATGCCAGCACCTTATAGCTATGATTTACGTCAAAAAGCAATTGAAGCGGTAAAAAGAGGACATAAAAAAGTGAATGTATGTCGTTTCTTTAAAATTAGTCGAAATACTTTAGATTTATGGTTGAAAAGAGAAAAAGAAACAGGGGACTTTAGGGCGATCGCTAATAAACAAGGAAGACATAGTAAGATTGAAGATGAAGAACAATTTAAGCTGTTTATCAAGGAAAATAAAGATAAAACTCAAATACGATTAGCTAAGTTATGGGGGGAGAATATTACTCAGCAAAATATTAGCTATATCTGTCAAAAACTAGGAATAACTAGAAAAAAAGCGAGTGCGTAATTCTGGGGTGTCCCCAGAATGTAAGACGCACTCAAGACAAACTTACTGCTGTTAGAATTACTGGGGAATCGTTTTTATCCACTCCTCACTTTCATTAATTATTCTGAGGTTACTGTTCCTTGAGCATCAGTATTTTGGAGGTGAAGTTCACTAAATATTAATACAGAAATGGCTCTTTTAACTATCGGTGATCC
>JASJDD010000159.1 GCA_030065735.1 Crocosphaera sp. | reverse complement strand
TCTGGCTTAGATACCGCAAGGAGTTTAGGTTAAGTGGACTCGTTGAACCAAGAATCTCCCGATTTGTAATCGGGAAAGTGTCAAAATAAGTCTTAATCCTTAATCTGCTACTCTATGACATCCATGAATAGTACCTTCCTCAATCATCTCAACAGTCCGAAACGTCCTGTACTCGTCTTTGACGGTGCGACAGGAACCTCCTTACAAAGTCAAAACTTGACCGCAGAAGACTTCGGAGGACCCGAATACGAAGGTTGCAATGAATATTTAGTGCATACCAAACCGGAAGCAGTGGAAAAGGTGCATCGAGGGTTTTTGGAAGTGGGTGCAGATGTCATTGAAACGGACACCTTTGGAGGAACGTCTATTGTCCTTGCAGAGTATGATTTAGCGGATAAAGCATATTATCTCAACAAAAAAGCGACAGAAATCGCTAAAAAGATGGCTGCTGAATATTCCACCCCAGAAAAGCCTCGTTTTGTGGCGGGTTCTATGGGTCCAGGGACGAAGTTACCTACCTTGGGACACATTGATTTTGATACCCTCAGAGACGCTTATATTGAGCAAGCAGAGGGGTTATACGATGGGGGTGCAGATTTATTAATTATTGAAACTTGTCAAGATGTACTGCAAATCAAGGCAGCTTTAAACGCAGTAGAAGCGGTTTTTGAAAAGAAGGGAAACCGCTTACCCATTATGGTTTCGATTACGATGGAAACCATGGGAACCATGTTAGTGGGAACAGAAATCAGTGCAGCATTAGCCATTTTAGAACCTTATAAGATTGACATTTTAGGACTCAATTGTGCAACGGGTCCTGAACAGATGAAAGAGCATATCAAATATTTGTCTGAACATTCTCCGTTTATTGTTTCTTGTATTCCTAATGCGGGGTTACCTGAAAATGTTGGGGGACAAGCACATTATCGTTTGACTCCTATCGAATTAAAGATGGCATTAATGCACTTTATTGAAGATTTAGGAGTACAAGTTATTGGGGGATGTTGTGGAACTCGTCCCGATCATATTAAATCGTTATCAGAACTTTCTCAAGAGTTAAAACCGAAAGAACGTCATCCTGAATATGAACCTTCGGCTGCTTCAATTTATAGCACACAACCTTATATTCAAGATAACTCATTCCTGATTGTTGGGGAACGATTAAACGCCAGTGGCTCGAAAAAATGTCGTAAGTTGTTAGATGCTGAAGACTGGGATAGTTTAGTTTCACTGGCCAAATCTCAGGTAAAAGAAGGGGCGCACGTTTTAGATGTTAACGTGGATTATGTGGGACGAGATGGGGTGCGAGATATGAACCAATTAGCCTCTCGTTTGGTGAATAATATTACCTTACCTTTGATGTTAGATTCCACAGAATGGCAGAAAATGGAGTCAGGATTAAAGGTTGCTGGGGGTAAATGTATTCTCAATTCTACCAACTACGAAGATGGCGAAGAACGCTTCCTTAAAGTATTGGAGTTAGCCAAAAAATATGGTGCAGGTGTGGTAGTTGGAACTATCGATGAAGAGGGAATGGGACGCACCGCAGATAAGAAGTTTCAAATTGCAAAACGTGCTTATGATGCAGCCATAGAATATGGAATTCCTGCTCATGAAATCTTCTTTGATCCGTTAGCACTTCCCATTTCAACCGGGATAGAAGAGGATAGAGAAAACGGAAAAGCAACTGTAGAATCCATAAAACGCATCCGAGAGGAATTACCAGGATGTCATATTCTTTTAGGTATTTCTAATATTTCTTTTGGCTTAAATCCGGCGGCCAGACAAGTATTAAACTCTGTATTTTTATACGAATCAATGCAGGTAGGGTTAGATGGTGCGATTGTTAGTGCAAGTAAAATTTTACCGTTAGCGAAAATTGAAGACGAACATCAAAAGGTCTGTCGTGATTTAATTTATGATTTACGAGAGTTTGATGGTGATATTTGTACCTATGATCCCCTAACGAAGTTAACAGAATTATTCGCAGGGAAAACAACCAAAAAAGATCCCTCAAAAACAGCTAATTTACCTATAGAAGAACGGTTAAAACAGCATATAATTGATGGGGAACGGTTGGGGTTAGAAGATGCACTGGCAGAAGCATTGAAACAATATCCTCCCCTCGACATTATTAACGTCTTTTTATTAGATGGCATGAAAGTGGTAGGTGAGTTATTTGGTTCCGGACAAATGCAGTTACCTTTTGTACTACAATCTGCACAAACCATGAAAGCTGCTGTTGCATACCTAGAACCTTTGATGGATAAAGAAGAAGGAGACAGTAATGATAGTGGAAAAGGAAAATTTGTCATTGCAACGGTGAAAGGAGATGTCCATGATATCGGTAAAAATTTAGTAGATATCATCCTCTCCAATAATGGCTATAAAGTTATTAATTTAGGGATTAAACAACCGGTCGAAAATATTATCCAAGCTTATGAAGAACATAAACCAGACTGCATTGCCATGAGTGGTTTACTGGTGAAATCGACTGCATTTATGAAGGATAATTTAGAGGTATTCAATGAGCGTGGGATTGATATTCCTGTTATCTTAGGAGGTGCAGCCTTAACCCCTAAATTTGTCTATGAAGACTGTCAAAACACCTACAAAGGTAAAGTCGTTTATGGAAAAGATGCTTTCTCTGACTTACATTTTATGGACAAATTAATGCCAGCAAAAGAAGCAAAAAATTGGGATAATTTACAAGGATTTTTAGGAGAATTTATTGATAATAATAGTCTCTTCCAAGAAGAAAGAGGTGAAAGAGCAGCAGAAAAAGCCAATGATAAAAATGGTAATTCTGCAACCCCAGAAACTCCAACAGTAATCGATATAAAACGTTCAGAAGCTGTTGAGATCATGGAACCTGCTACACCGCCATTCTGGGGAACTAAAATCCTCAAACCAGAAGAATTCGACTTAAATGAAATTTTCTGGTACTTGGATTTGCAAGCATTAATCGCGGGTCAATGGCAATTCCGTAAACCGAAAGACCAGTCACGGGAAGAATACGATAAATTTTTAGCCGAGAAAGTTTATCCTATTTTAGAAGAGTGGAAACAGAAAGTAGTTACCGAAAACTTATTACATCCTACGGTTATTTACGGTTACTTTCCTTGTCAATCTCAAGAAAACAGTTTACTGGTTTATGATCCAGAAATTGTTAAAAATGCTAACAATAAAATCCCAGAAAATTTAGACCCCATCTGGAAAATTGATTTTCCTCGTCAAAAATCTGGTCGTCGTCTCTGTATTACAGACTTCTTTAGTCCCAAAGAATCAGGAAAAATAGATGTATTTCCGATGCAAGCAGTAACAGTGGGAGAAATTGCCACAGAATACGCCCAAAAACTATTTTCTGCTAACGATTACACCAATTATCTTTATTATCATGGGATGGCCGTCCAAACCGCCGAAGCATTGGCAGAATGGACACACGCCAAAATACGTCGAGAATTAGGATTTTCAGACAAAGAACCCGATAATATCCGAGAAATGCTACAACAACACTATCAAGGTTCTCGTTACAGCTTCGGATACCCTGCTTGTCCCAATATCCAAGATCAATATAAACAATTAGAAGTGATGGGATGCGATCGCATTAATATGTATATGGATGAAAGTGAGCAAATCTACCCAGAACAGTCTACCACCGCTATTATTACTTATCATCCTGTGGCTAAGTATTTTAGTGCGTAGTATCTCAGTAAAATTACCGTATTACTTACTTATCAGTGTATTAAGATTGATAAGTAAGTAATGCTAATTCTAATCTATTTTATATCTATGCAATCTCCAATGATAATCAAGTGAAAGATACAACCATTTCTTTATTTCAATTTGAGAAGTGGAATCATAAATTTCAACCTGTTGCTATTTTTCAAGATGAAAAATTACTCAGCAAAAAAGCATTAAAAAAGCTTTCTAAAGTCTGTAATAAGCAATTTCCTCGATTAGTTAACCATGAAATAGAAATTATTAATTATCTAAAAAATTAAACCATGATACACTATGATTGCAGTTATTGATAAAAACTCTATTTCTTTTGATGAATTTATCAACTGGTATCCAGAAAATTCTCAAAAGCGTTACGAATTAAATCGAGGGAAAATTCTCGAAATGCCAAAACCAAAAGGTAAGCATTCTCAAATAGCAGGTGATTTAGCGTATCATTTAGGGACTGCTTTTCGACAGGCAAATAAACCCTATTTTATCCCCAGAGAGTGTATCGTTAAAATTGCTAACGATACAGGTTATGAACCAGATATTATTATTTTAGATAACAATTCAATTAATAATGAAACCCGGTGGGAAAAAGAATCAGTTATTATCCTGAGTCAATCTATTAAGTTAATTGTAGAAGTGGTTTCTACCAATTGGCGTGATGACTATCTAATTAAATTAGCAGATTATGAAGCATTTGGTATTCAAGAATATTGGATTATTGACTATTTAGGAATCGGTGGAAGACGATATATTGGTTATCCAAAACAACCCACATTAACGGTTTGTACTTTAGTAGAAGGTGAGTATGAATTGCAGCAATTTCGTGGTTATGATAAGCTTATTTCTGTAACATTTCCTGATTTTCCTTTAACAGTTAACCAGATTTTTCAAGTCACTTAGATATCCCATTAATATGTATGTTGAAAGACAAATAATATTATATCCCCACAATATTCCTGTAGGGTTTAACAGTGTTAAACCTACACAAAGGTTAAATCAAAACAAAGCCATTAATTTAATCAAGTAACCATTAAACAAAAAAAATATTAAATTTAATTATAATTTATTATTAACTAATGATTCAAAAGAATATAAATAAATTTCTCCATTCCCACAACCAACTACAATAGTGTTATCATTAGGATTAATAGCCACAGCATAAACCTTATTTTGATGGGAAACGGAAGCCAAACATCGCTTTTCTTTTAAGTTCCATAATTTCAATGTCTTATCTTTACTTCCACTCACTAAAAATAAGTTATCTGAACTCAAAGCAATAGAAGTTACTTTCTCTGTATGACCTGTTAAAGTCACTAACTCTTCGCCAGTTTCCACTAACCACAGTTTAATCGTTTTATCATTACTACAACTGATAAGGAATTTACTATTATGGCTAAAAATAATGGAAGAAATGCCAGCAAACCAATCAGAATGTCCTGTTAAAATTTTAGAAAGTTTAATCACTCTAGGTAAGTTAGAAACGGGAAATTAAATACTCCTAACTCTGAACTCAGGTTTATGAATTGAGATTTCTTTTAGCTTGTTGTTTCAAGTGTTGACTCCATTGATTAAATTGATTTTTTCCCCATATACCCAGAATGATTGTTATGAATAAAATACTGAGACGTTCGCACAGTGAAAGTGGTTGATATAAAAAATTTTTCAATCGGATGGTTATAGAGTTAGAAGCAAGATTATTTAATCTATGAGTGTCTGAATTAACTATCACTTGAGTTTCATAAGAACTCGCTTTTTCTGCACCTGGTTGTTGATAAGTAATTTCATATTCTCGTAAAGTGGTTAAAAATGTGTTTAAGCTATCGATGACTTCTTGAGCATTTTCAGGGAATCGAGAAATTCCACCTGTTGTCCGAGCAATTTCTTCTAGACGATCTTGATCAACAATAAATTCTCTAATATCTTTTCCCTCAATATAACACCATCGTAGAAGATTATTAACTGTTCGCTCATTTCTTGATAAATAAAGATCACAATCAGCGCGCTTATAAACTTGGGATAAAGACTCTCCATATCCCATAGTATGAACGGTTACATGATTATATTGCTGCAAAGTATTTTTTAATTCTTGAAATCGTTTTTCTTCACGCTCACGGTCATCATCTGCATCAAATCCATCCGTAAATAAAATGACCCCTAATCGTGGTATAATCCCAGATGAATTGGCTTGAAAACGCTCTTCAGTTCCTAAGAATTCAACAGCTTCAGTGAGAGGTTGATAAAGATTAGTAGCAGCGCAAACGTCAACTCTAGCAAGTTTGTTAAGAAAAGACTTTGTTTTTCGATAAGGACGTGATTCTAAACTCTCTCTAATGATTTCTTGAGTAACTGGATAATCATTATAACATCCTTCTCCAAAGGGAACTAACGCAACTTTAAGAGGAAGATTTTGTGCTTCAATGTCCTCAAGAAATGCTTGCACTCCATTAATTGCTCCCCTCAATTTAATTGTACCAGAATCATCTTCATGTTTCATGCTACCACTCATATCAAGTAAGATAACTAAATAGGTAGGATCAGGTTTAGCTTTTTCTGGTGGTATTAATCTAATATCTGGTTGTTTTAATATCTCTTCTGTTCCATCCGGAAGGGTGGTTTTTACTTCAAAGTTTTCTGTAGTTAGTCCTCGAATGGGTATTCTTTCATCATCAACCACTCTAACTTTTAAGCTGACATTATCTCCCTTAGAACTATCTCTAATTATTTCAACCGCATTATAATTAGCCAGGACTGGTAATGGGAAAATATTAAATAGAATAGTAGCTAATATTAATGTTGATTGATTCAATAAATCCATTTTATTAGGTACTGGGATCAAGGAAGCGATCGTAAAAAATAAAGCGGTAAAATTTTTCATTTGCCTTTTCATAGTAAAAAGTAAGTATTTGATTATGATGTAGTTCAAGGGAGTCATTTATTGATAACTTTTTTGTTTGTAGTTCAACTTTTCTTGGTGAAAAACATTTAATTTTCCATTGCTTTTTTTCTAAGATTAATTCTGCTGCTTTTGCTGGAATACCTGGTAAAAAAATATGTGATTCTTCGGCTGATCCAATAACAATAGTAGACTTATTTTTGCTAGGCAGTTGAATTGATAAACCTTCTTCAATTAAATTTTCTTTAGTTGGGTCTTCTTCTTTTCTTTTTTGAAGACATTTAAAAGGAACAAAAGTTAAACCTAAATTACTTTTTGAACTATCAGTTATTTTTGGATATGATTGTTGATTATTGAGACTTTTATAGCTTATTCCAAAACCTCGACCTGCTCTCAATGCAACTTGATAAGCAGGGGTTGTAGAAAACGTTAAAGATAGTCCCAAACAAGTCCCTAAAATGATAAATCCCAGAGGTTCTTCATATCCTCCTAATTGAATTTTTTGTCTAATTAATTCGATTAAAAAAGCAGCGACTAATCCTGCTAAAAAACCAAAAACAGGTGATTTTATTAGTCTATCTTTCGTCAAAATATTCGCTCCTTCCGTTGTCAAAAAATGCCAACAAAGACCTTCTGCTAGTCCTATTCCTAAACCAATAATGCTCCAAGCAACCACTCTTCTAATCGCTCCAGAAGTCCAGGAAGGTTGATACAATATAATGGTAATAATAGCAGATATTAACCCTGTCAATATACCCATTTTCAAAGCCATGTTAAGATAATTTTTTCTTTTTCTTTTATTAGCTTTATCGTGGGTGGGGTTACTTAAATAAATGGCAGTTAATACTAAAAATATACTTAAAAAAGATGCTACTATAGGAAATAGAATTATCTCTGGCAAAAAAATTCTCTCTATATTAAATATGATTGTTTCAATGTTAGGTTCAATTTCATTTTGAGAAATATTTGTTAAAATAAACTTAATTAAATCAACCAATAGTAAAGCGATATTCCAACCAAATAAAGCAGCAGTAATACCAGCTAAACTATAGAATAAGCTCCTCACAATGGTCACTCCTCCATATTTCAGGCTACTGTGATTTTAACGTATCTTTCTAAAAAAGTGGAGAATAGGGATATGATACTAAATCCGATTTAGAAAGTAGACAATTATCTTGGGAAGTAGAGGAAGTAGAGGAAGAAAGAAGACTACTCTATAATAATAAGGGTATTCGCTATAATAGAGATTAGCTAATACAAATTTTAACTCCTCTATAAAATTAGATATGCTTAACTTAAGTAAACCAGATGTACGAGAACTTTTTTGACAATAAACCAATTTTATATCAGCTTTTTTGTAAATATCTGCGGGTATTTCTCCCCAACTCAATTGATAAAACAATTCTGCTAAATTATATATATTAATTTTAGCAAATAATCTAGCCATCCATTCATAATAACATTTCTTTTCTGAAGAAAGAGTTTGCTTTTTTTGCCATTCTTTCCAGTCTGATGATATTTTTCGAGATAATTTATCGCTGTTTAATGGTTTGTTCAAATAGTCACAAAATAGCTGACCAAACAAAATTTGTCCATAGTCTTGAAGATAAGTTTTCCAGAAACTTGATGATTGCATCAATAAATATTCTTTTTCTTTGAGTAAAGAATGAGTTTTCTGATTTAAAAAATCCTCTGACAATAATTCAATTATAATGCTATAAATAGATTTTTCTATCTTTGTTTTATCTAATATTTCCTCTTTTTCTAAAAAATCAATTAACTTATCTTGGATTTTAATTCCTGCTAAAAAAAATTGTTTATTATTCTTTTCTTTTAGCCAATATAACCATTCAAATACCTGTGGAGAAGGCATTAAAATAGCCAATAAACCCCTATATCTTGCATTTGTAATGTCTTCACAACTATTAAGAAATATTTGATCTATGATGGTTTTCCAGTGCCAATTATGATTATCTATTTGTTGTAAATAGTGACTTAATTTAAAAAAATTAGTCTCTAAGTTTTTGTTCTTTGCTATGTCCATTAAACATCGTTTAAGATTATTATCTGTGAAGTTTTCATCAAGAAACCTGTCATCAGAAAAGCTTTGATAAGATTGATTAATATAATTTACCATTAATCGATTTTGAGAGTAAATAAGGGTAAATTGTTCAGGATGTTCTAATTTATTAACATTATAAGCCCAATTTAACGGAAGTTTATATTTTTGACTCAATTTTAAGGCAAGAATATGAAATTTTTCCTGTTCAAGACTATATGGAATGGGAATAACTAAATTATTTTGAGATTGATTATTTCTTATTTTTATCTCTTTGAATAACTGTTCATCAAAAAATTGGTCAATTAATTCGTTTTTTAAGAAAAAAGATGTAGAATAATGTTTTTTTTCAATTTTATGTTCAGCAGAAGGTTTTAATTCATAGCATAAATAATTGTGATTGTTCCATTGATTTATCCACCATTTTAAGAGGGTTCCTACACCATCTATCTCATCATTTTTCTGAGGTTTTTCTAACCAGAAATAACGATAACCAACTAAAGGACGATAGCGATCATCCATTAAGCGAGTTGCTACTGCTAAAATAGCATATTTTTTAAGTTCTCTGGCAATTAAAGCAATATCATTTTGTTGGGGAGGATAATTATCATTAATACGTAGTAAATGGTTATGAACAACATTAATAATGTCTTTGGGAACTTTTTTGCTTTCCCATCCAATCTCTTTATCAAATCCTGTGGTAACATATTGATTAAAGGTGTCTGACCATTTAGCTTCTAGAAATTTGCGCGAAAATTCGTATATTTTAGCTTGTTGGTTTGATGTCATCTGTTTTCAGTGTTTTTTATGTTTATGGGTTTTTGAATCTTTCTTTTAAACAGTCAGAATAAAGTTGATCGGTAGTTTGTTTGCATTCGTTTAGTTTATTATATTTCGTCTTAAATTGATCATAATTATTACTTTGTTCAATAATTAATTTGAGTTTTTGCGCTGCTTGCTTAATCTGTCTATGTTGTATCATAATAGAAAGAATTGACCAAGTATCTGCCCCTAAGTTACCATCATCTGGTGTTATTTTATAGATATTTTGAAACTTTTTAACTGCATCTGATGTTTCCTGATCCCATATATCATTAATTTCTCCTTGATAAATTCCTAATGAACCTTTTAGAAAGTTTTTTGCTTGTTTAATTTCAGGACTTGTCAGAGGAAAAAAGAAGTAAGAGTAAGAGTATATGTCATCTGTTGTGTAACTTCGAGAAATTTTTGGATTGACAGGGGGTGTAAATTCCTCGATAAATTTATATAATGGTAAACTTGTCAATTCCTCTCGATTATTTATGATTTCCTTCCTACTTGTTTCGTTTTTATAATTTTCATTATTACTCTTTGGAATTTGATTAATTAAAGCACCTAAATTTTCAATATATTTCTGTTGAATATCTTTATTAAGATATCCAGTTTCTAGAAGATTAACATATAAATACAGTTCATGAGTAGGACTAGAAGGAATAATCTCAGATTTATTTTTAGAAATGGGAGAGTACAAGATTTTATCATATCCTCTAAACCATTTTTGTATCGGTATTCCTAGTAATATACCTATACTAATACCTATAAGAATTCCAGAAGTAATTGCATAAATTAATCCTATATTTTTAAAATCTAGTAAATCCATTTTAGCTTTTTTCCCAATATTTTTCTCTGTAGTTTCTTTTTTATATTTCTTTTCTTTTAGAGGAATAATTTCGGGTAAAACACTACATTTATTTCGCAGACTACTAGGAACATAACCGATACTAAGCTGATAGAAAAAAGCAGACAAGGAATAAGCTTTCATTGTTTCAAAAAATTCAGCTATTGGTTGATAGTCAAGGAATTGTATTCTTTGTTTTCTTTCTTCCATAAGTTTTAAATCTTCAATAATTTTCACCAAAAACTTATCTTCTATTTCTTTGCTTACTTTTTCTTTTCTTTGATAATTATCAAGGTTTTTAAAGAGAACATTCGCATAATTCACTAAATAACATTGCCAAAATTTAGGATAGTTTAAAAATAGCCATTCAATTACCTGATAATTTTCCTCAGATGTGGATAAATCTAATAATAGTTCAATAATTATTTGATAGATTCTTGCTATTAATTGATCCTTAATTTTAGGATGTTGATAAATATACATGAGAAGTTGATCTTGAACTTTAATTCCATTTTCAGCATATCGATTAACAGGGAGTTTTTGATTTTTCTTTTGGGTATCTGACGAAGGTTTTAGACTTTCAATCCAGCTTAAAGGATTAATGTCAATTTCATCAATTTTTAGATTAGGATTTAGTAGTAAAACTAGAGATTTATATATAACTTTTTCAGATTCATTAGAAGCTTCATACCAAGTTCTATCAATCAGTTTTCTCCACTCCCACTGATGAACACTATCACTAACTTTTAACTCGTTAATTAAGATATCTAAATTTCTATTAGTTTCTTTATTTTCAGCTATTTTATGGATAGCTTTTTTGAGAATATTTGTATAAGTTTTTTGGACAGATTCTTGGTTTTCTGGTAAAGAAATTTCTTGTCCTAAAGAAGTGGAAACATTCTTAGATTTTTGATTCCATGCAAAAGATTGTTCATTTTCACAACCAATTAAAGTATATTGATTAGGATTTTCTAACCAACCAATATTCCATGTCCAAGAAATTTCACGCTTATATTTTTCTTGTAGATGTAAAGCAAGAGAATGGACTTGTAAATAAGTAGGGAACTTGTTCTTTTCTGCATTTTCTGTAATCCTAAAAATATGAGGTGTTGCTGTGATTTCTTCAATAATATTTTTTACATTATCATAATAAACATTAAAACTATCGGATTGATAAATTTCTGCTTGATAATAGTCTTGATTTTTATTATAATTTTGAGTTTCTTCTATTTG
>JASJDD010000158.1 GCA_030065735.1 Crocosphaera sp. | reverse complement strand
TGGACAAAAATAAACGTTACAGTTGAGAAGAGGCAGGAGGCAGGGGGCAGGAGGCAGGAGTAGGGTGACAGCTATGTTTACAAATGTTTACACAGTTGGCTGTATTTATGTCCGACTACTTAGCGCCGGAACGGAGTGAGGAACTTCTGACTTCATTCAATTGGTCTTTTTCATCACGGAAGATTGCTAGGTTCAGGATTATAATTGGGCATACTATCGAAAGGAATCTCACTAAGCTTGTTGGCGACAACACATCAGAAAATTAACCAATCTTCTTAGATGATAGGGCAAATGTGAGAAACTTAAAGTAGCCAATTTTTGTTCTTTGCGCCTATGAAATTTTTGAAACTTATTTCACCTTTTATTTTTAAATTATTAGGGGGTGTTTCTCCCATTTTATTATCTTTATTTTGCGGACTATCTCCTAGCGTAGCAGCAGAAAATATTGTTATAAAAGTAGGATTACTTCATCAGAAAATTCCCGTTGAAGATTTACAGAAATTTGTAGAAACTCAGGAAATTTCTACTTCCTTAAAACCTTATCATTTTTTATTAACCAGTGAAACTCAACAGTTGTTATCTAAAAGTTTCAAAATAGATCCTTTAATTGCAGAACAATTTTTAACGGATCTTTTTAAAAGTGATGATGGAAAAAGATTATTAGAGCAAATTAGTCAAGCATTACCTGATAGTGATTCATCGGAACTCAAAGCAGCATTACAATTACTTTTAAAACAAACAAATAATTTAAGTATTATTAATTTTTTGCGAGTCTATCCCAAAGAAACTGTAAAAATTGACATTTCAAAATCAGCCATTTTAGCTCTAAAAATGAATGGTTCTTTTCTGCACAGTCAATTGATCAATTCAGAGTTAGATAAAAATTTCAAAGACTCTTCTATTAATAAGATTATACCAAAATTTGATCCTACAGCACCAGGAGAGCAAGCCATATCCATAGAAACCAATGTCTTTTACGATCCCAGTCGAGATCGTTATATTTCCCTTGATATTTATACTGCGAAAAAAACTCAAGGTCCCTTGGTGATTATGTCTCATGGTTTTGCTTCAGATCGTCGTTTTTTACGCTATTTAGCTAGACATTTAGCTTCTTATGGGATGACTGTTGTTTCGGTGGAACATCCTGGTAGTGATATTCATGCCCTAATTAAAACAGCAACAGGTATAAAATTGAGCCAAATTTTGCCATCAGAAGAATTTATTGATCGTCCTCAAGATATTAGTTTTGTTTTAAATCAATTAACCCTTTTAAATAAGAATAATCTAGAATTCAAAGGTAAATTTAATACCCAAAAAGTCAGTATCATTGGTCATTCTTTTGGGGGTTATACTGCCTTAGCATTAGGCGGTGCATCGTTAGATTTGAAAGCCTTAAGGCGTTTTTGTCAAGACACATCTCCCTTAGGACGATCGCCGGCCGATTGGTTACAATGTGCAGCAGGAGAATTGCCTTATCCCCAACGAAATTTTAAGGATAATCGTATTAAACAAATCATTGTTTTTAATCCCATTATTGGTGAATTATTTGGTGATAATTTATCTCAAATGAAAGTTCCAACCTTGATGTTATCCGCTTCAGATGATGGTATTACCCCCACTATTTCCCATCAATTAAAACCCTTTAAACAATTGTCTACAGAAAAATATATGGTAATGGCTATGGGAGGAACTCACATGAGTATTAGTGATATGAATAGTATGAATAGTGTGATGGCACAGAGTACCCTAGTCAGAGAAGTCATGGGAATCAAAGCTGAACCGGTTCGCCAGTTAGTTAGAGGTGTTAGTTTAGCCTTTATTCAACAGCTAACCCCTGAAAAATTTGAATATAAAATGTTTTTAACCCCAAGCTACATTGAATCGTTATCCCAGGAAGATTTAAACTTTCGTCTGGGAACAGAATTACCGATGAGTGTCAAAACCTGGATTAATGTGACTAATATGGAGACACCGAAAGCTAGTTTATCGTCTATCAAGTCAAAATTAGCCCCCATACAGAACATTCAACGCTATTTTGTCAATGCAGGACAGTTTTTTTTACAACCTCAATATAGCACCGAAAAGCTAAATGATTTATTTACAGGGTTACTTCATAGCCATGATGATAACTGGGTTGAACTCCCCAAAGTTTAGAAATTGGGAATTCTTTAGAAGAGGCGAAAAAAGCAGTGTTTAAGAATGTTCTAGAGTGGAAGCAATAAAAATATTGATAGCCTTTATTAGTTCCTCTTTTGATAAGCTAACACATTGAAGCGACCAAATCCTTTCTGCTTCCTGACAAAAATGTTTTTTTCAAAAACTTTTACTCCTGGGGTTAGGTTTAAATCTTGGAAGCGTTTTTCATTCTTCTTACTTCTTCTAATCTACACATCTTTTCTTTCTCGAAAAGCGAAATATATAGGCTTTTTAGCGGTTCGATTTCGTTTCTTTAACCAATATGATAATTCTACGCCATGAAATTCCCTATCCCCTAAAATTAATAACTCATAGTCAGACAACAATTTCAAAACTGGTCGAATTAAAGCTATTTGTTCTTTAACATTTATTAATTTTATCAGAGGAAACCAAAATAAGACAAGGCTTAAGCATGGTTCTACTAGAAATCTTTGAATCTTTTTTCTCCGACTTTGATATAAAATAGGAATGGGTAGATAAGCTGCTAATCTTTCTATTCTAACCTGTTTGTGAACTTGTAAAAGCCATACTAATATACGTAAAAGTAAGAACTTACTTTTTGATAATGCGTTCTCTAAATAATCCTGATAGAAAGGCAAAAAATCCATAAATTATGATAAAAAGATAACGATACTTACAAAATCTTCTTATCATTTTTCTGGGTATAATTGCTGTTCATTTCTAACGTTGAATTTCATCTGCTGTTAACTGTATTGAATCTGTCATAATTTTATACTTAAATATAAAACAAATTTCTTTTTATTATTTCATTATTCAGTTATTATAATCATCATTATTTACCAACTAAAGCGATATATTTTTCCTAAAAAACAAGCCAATCCCTGTTTTTTAGACAGGGATGGCCAAGAAAATTGGTACAGGTCTTCCTATTGCTGATTTTCCTTAACGGTTTCACTTTCTTGGCTTTGTTTAGCTTGTTGTGCCTCAGCTTTAACACAGTCTAAAACCCTGACCATTGCGGCCGCGGTGTAGTCACGGGTTGCTTTTTCGTCGGGGGCAAACTCAGTTCCCTCTTCATTGAGAGGAGTGGCCACACCGCAATAACCGGACATTTGAGTAATGACTGTCTTCGCCCAACTATTGGAGGTATCAGAAAAAACAACCGGTTCTTGAGTTTGTTGTAATTCCCGTGGTAAGTTTAATTGATTTTTGAGATGAATAGCCATACGACGCATGGTATCCATTAACTCAGCCCGACTAATGGGTTCACTGGGTTGTAAAGTGTTATTGGGATTACCAACATTAAGGAAATTCCACTGGGCCCATTTAATTTTCTTAGCACTCCAACGGGAACTGTCCACATCTTTGAAAGCAATAATATCCCGTTCTGGAGTGGCATCTAAATCCACTTTATAAACCGTCCCAATGGCATCGACGGCCATAGAAATCAACTGTTCACGGGTAACAAGTTGGTCGGGACGGAAGGTATTATCATCAAATCCAGACACTAAGCCCATTTGAACCGCTTTGGTGATTTGGGGTTGGTAAATGTTGTTACTAATGTCGCTCAAACGAGGTTGAGAAGGGGTTTGTGCAACGGGGGTCGTCGTCGCTGGTGGGGTATCAGGAAGGTCTCCACCGGCAGCGATCGCCGCTTGAGAACCGCTAAAATAGAAGTGGCCTAATATTTTATCCTGATAGGTGCGTTTGGTGAATTGCCAACCCGGATAAAGATTAATTTTCATGAACCCTTGGGCCATTCCTTGGGTGCTACCAAGGACAATTTCACTGTAACCTGCGGTTCTGGGGGTTCCCACTAACACTAATTCTCCGTTACGGGGAACCAGACGCAATAAATAATCTAAGCCAAGATCATTGCCATCGAGACGAATAGAATAGCCGTTACTATCTGTAGAACGACGACAAATGCCAGTAAAATCAAAATTCAGTAATAAAGGGTCAATTAACACGGGATTTGAACCACTTTCTGTCCAACAGTCTCTTTTATCAGGAATTTGCTCGATCACTAAGAGGTCGTATTTTCCTTCTCCATAGGGTCTGGCGATAGCAATGACGCTACTTTGATCTAGAGCAGTTTCACTAAAGGTAGAGGCTTTAACGGGAAGATTGAAAGGAATTAAACTACTGAGGGTAACAGTAGCTAAGGTAGCCCATTTTAGGGGTAATCTAGATATTTTCATGGTTTCAACTATAAGGTTATGTTGGAGGGTTTTATAGAATAATAGCGAAAGACAATCCCATTCATCGCTCTTTGTTGACCGATTTAATGGGGATGGAGTTCCACTCCCTCTAGAAGTATCACAAAGTTAGTCAGTTTTGAGTGAATGGGAGTGACAATTAGTAGATTGACTAATTGAACTACCCCAACGCAAGGCGATGGGGATTCTTTACACGATAAAGTATCGTCTTGGAGCGTCCAAAAGCCCCTGGGTATTCTGACGACATTAGGATAAAATTTAGCGAGGTTTCAATTTAAAAGCAATATTTTGATAGGGGTGAAGGTCAATGTAAAGAAACTGTCCTGCACTGTGAATGGTCCAGTAAGGGTCGTGTTGGTTGTATTCTTGAGAGCCAATATAACGTTGGTCAATGGAATTATAAATAACCATATATTCCGCAGCAACGGGGACATAAATCTCTGCCTGACACTCAATAGTGTAGTAGCTTTCGTTCCGCACAAAAATAATGTCATGTTGATGATCTTCCCACTGATCAGACTCAAAACCGATGTCGCCACCCCATCGGATAAAACTAAACCATTTACGTTCGTTGTTAGAACCATTGCGAATCATAGAATTGATTCCCTGACGCGCTAAAGCGGGTTCATGACGAAGCAGGTGATTAAGATCATGAAAATTGTTGGTAATTTGTTGTTGATGAATGGCAGCATAAGCTCCTGTTTTTGACCAGTCAACGCCCTGAAAGACATCAAAATACCCTTCTTCTCCAAACTCATCCCCCTGAAAAATCATCGGTGCGCCGGGTCGAAACCAGCAGAGGGCGGCCAAACCAATCAGGGGAATATGATTGCCTAATTCTGTGATCAGTCGAACCTTCCCATTGGCACACTCGTCATGGGTGTTCATAGCGTTGACCATCTTTTCTGGACTCTTATTGTGGATGAGAATCTCGATATGTTCAATCAAACGATGTTCAATGGGAATTTGTAAATAGCTGCGGATACGGTGCATTTCCCCCATATTTTGGGCATAAGTAAAACCCAGTCCCCCTTCATCCACAGGACAAGCGAGTTTAGGAAAGACTCGTCGTGATTCTTCGGCAATGGTGATAAAATTGGGTGCGGTATGTTGTAAACGGGCGTGTAAGTCTCGCAGAAAGCGCAGGCCGGCAAAATCCACGGCTTCTGAGAGCCAGTATCCCCGTTCTTCAAAATAGCGATCGCCGCCTAAACCATTGAAGAGTTCCCAGTTTTCAGTGTCGATGCTTTCGCGATTGTTTCTCGGCCAGTCCCAAAAACCGCGATCGTAGTCGAAAAAGATTTGAGCGGCCACAGCATCGATACGCGCACCATCTACCCCTAGCTCATGATAGAGATAGGTACACAGTCCGATCAGGTAATTTTGAACATAGACATCCCCCACGTTGTAGATACGGCTATTCCATTGATTATTCCAACCTCTTGCGCCAGAATGGTGATAAAGATCGGTTCCGTCATAGTTAGCCAGTCCGCAGTCCCAGTCTTGTACCCCAAATCCTAAAGGAACATCGACAATAACCCCAATACCGTGAGCATGGCAGTGGTTAACTAAATATTTGAAGTCATCTACCGTTCCATGACGTTCATAGATGGCGTAAGGACACCCCACCAAATACCCCCAAGATTGATGAATGGGAGTTTGAAAGGGAGGCATAATCTGAACGTGGGTAAAACCCATATAACCTAAATGCTCAACAATTTTCTGAGCGATATCCCGATAATTTCCATCCTGAAAGGTAGACAGGTGCATTTCGTAAATGCTCATGGGTTCATGACCCCTCTCAAGATGTTTATGAGTCCACTGAAAATAATTGCGATCGCCGACAACACTGTTAAAATTACGACTGCCATTATTCCCCCATGTCACTGTCAACTGAGGACTAAAGGGGTCAATGCGAGCCATGGCATAGGGTTTGCTCAGATAATCATTACTATTCTCAATATAGTATTTATATTCGCTCCAGGTCAGATTTTCGGGAAGGGTTATTTCCCAAACTCCTTGTTCATTTTGTGTCATTGGTTCGGCAAAACCATCCCATCCATTCCCTTCACGCATGAGGTTGACCCTGGTAGCGCGGGGAGCATAGACTCGAAAAGTGGTTTCAGTTTGGTTGGCGTGAGCTCCAAAATACTGGTAGGGATAATCTCGCTTGATGGTTTCCAGGGACTCTTGTTTCACAGGAAAACTCCATGTATATAATATTTGTGTCACCGAAATGTGGTCTTATATTAACTCAAAAATTGCTCCCTCAGTGAATCAAGATTATCTTGTTTATTTCGGTAGAAATTTTCTTATTCTATCTTCTTAAACAAAACATTTTTGTGATAAAGACAAACAACTTTAAAGGATGGTAACAGCTTTTTTAATTGCTAATGGTGGTTTTTCAATTAAAAGATAGTTTTCATTACTCGATTTTAGAATAAATTTCAGTGATAATTTCATCAAACTGATAATTACAATATCTTTATAATTATTTGTATCTAAGAGAATAGAATTAAGTTTTTTCAGAAGATTTAGTCTTATTTTGATTCTTAATAGTTCCTTCGTACAATAATTATTTATAAATACGTAAAATTCTAATATTCTATTAATTTCTCTAGACCTTGCTACTCCAACAATCCACAAAAATATAAATATAATAATTAGACTATTTTTGATACTTTCATCAGGTATTTGGCAGATTACAGATGTCTGTGTTAAACATAGCTTTGCTTTAAGTGATCCTGGCAGGAATGATGAATATAAATTATCAGGAATCATATTTAGTAAAATGTTTAAAAGATTGATTACTAAATCGTTCAAAATGAATTTTGATAAGTCAATTATTGATTGAAGCAAACCATATAAACGATTTGAAAACTCAAAAAATGATTGAATAAAATTCATTATAATGGTTTTTAACTCAAGGTCAATTATTGTATTAGTAGTTTGATCAGTAAATTTGATATTTTCAACAAAATCATAAAGAACAGAAAAAATGACAAATAGATTAATTATTAGTATATATAAAGAAGAGATAGGGAAAAAAACAAAATAAACAAGAGAAGAAGGGGTAGTAAAAGCCGAGCATACATAAGGTTTATAATCTAAATATTCTTGGAGTTGGCATAAACTATTATTACAACAAAGTAAGTTACAAATAAAGTTCCAAAGATAGTTACCAATAAACTTAAGCAAGTTCCCAATGGAATAAACTAGGTTCCATAACAAATTCCATAGAAGGATAAAAGTTAAGTATGCTTGATAAAATGGATTGATAGATGTCTCAGTATGACCAATATAGGATGACCAATTTATTTCATAAATATGGAGAGACTTATATTGATCTTTTTGAAGTGAATCATCAGTAATTACATTATAGTCACGTATTTCACTTTCTATATTACCTTGTTGTCGGACTTCAAGTTGATTCCAAATACCACAACTTAAAGATGAAGAATGAAAACCAGGAACTAATAAAATAGCTACTTTGTTGTGAGAATCGGACATTATTATTAACAGATCAATATATCGTGAATACTTTTATTATAGTTTAGGCTTTTTCAAACCAGAGTAAAAATTTGTTAAAATAGAAAGCTATTTATCAAAGAGCGCTCAGTCATTCTGCTTTTTTTGTAACAACCAAAATTTCATAAATTAAGATTAATTAAATTAACTATGTCTAAAACCAATAAATATTATAAACATCAACATCCCATGCAACGGCTTTTTGAATATGGAAAAGTCTACCGTCCTATTATTTGGCAAGCTGTCACCTGTTCTATTTTTAATAAAATCTTTGATTTAGCTCCTCCTGTATTAATTGGTGCTGCCGTTGATGTAGTGGTCAAACAACAAGATTCTTTGATTGCTAAATTAGGGTTTAAAGATGTTTTTATTCAATTACTAATTTTAACTTTTTTGTCGATTATTGTCTGGGGATTAGAGTCACTATTTCAATATACGTATGAACGATTATGGCGTAATTTAGCCCAAAATATTCAACACGATTTAAGATTAGAAGCTTATGATCATTTACAAGAGTTAGAATTAGCTTATTTTGAAGAAAGAAATACAGGAATGCTCTTATCAATTTTAAACGATGATATTAATCAATTAGAGCGTTTTTTAGATGTTGGGGCGAATGAAATATTGCAGGTAATGACCACCGTGATTATCATTGGTGCAGCCTTTTTTATTGTTACGCCAGAAACGGCTTGGATGGCCATGTTACCCATTCCCTTTATTTTGTGGGGTTCTATTACCTTTCAAAAATTATTAGCACCTCGTTATGCTGATGTTAGGGAAAAAGTCGGGTTATTAAATAGTCGTTTATCCAATAATTTAAGCGGTATTACAACCATTAAAAGTTTTACCACAGAAGCCTATGAATTAGAAAGATTACGAGAAGATAGTGAAGCGTATCGCCAGAGCAATCAAAAAGCGATCGCCTTTAGTGCAGCCTTTGTTCCTCTGATTCGCATTATTATTCTAGTAGGATTTACCACTATTTTATTATACGGTGGCATGGAAGTCGTTGAAGGTAAATTAGCCGTGGGAACCTATAGTGTTTTGGTGTTTATGACCCAACGCTTACTATGGCCACTAACTAGATTAGGACAAACGTTAGACCTTTATCAACGATCAATGGCTTCTACCAATCGGGTGATGAACTTATTAGATACGCCTCTAACCATTCATTCTGGAAACATCCCCTTACCGACAGAAACTATAAAAGGAAAAATTAAACTTGAAAACGTTACTTTTGCTTACCAAGAAGGTCATCCCATCATCAAAAACTTATCTTTAGACATTCCAGCTGGTCATCGTATTGGTGTAGTGGGTTCTACGGGGTCAGGTAAAAGTACCTTAGTGAAATTATTGCTCAGATTATACGAAATTGATCACGGTAAAATAACAGTAGATGATATTAATATTCAGGATATCTTTTTAGGAGATTTACGTAAAGCGATCGGGTTAGTTAGTCAAGATGTGTTTCTCTTTCATGGAACCGTAAAAGAAAATATTGCCTATGGAAATCCTAACGCGAGGGATTCCGAAATTATAGAAGCAGCCAAGATAGCAGAAGCCCACGAATTCATAGAAAAATTGTATCGAGGTTACGATACTATTGTCGGAGAAAGGGGAGAGAAATTATCAGGAGGACAAAGACAAAGAATTGCCATTGCCAGGGCAATTTTAAAAGATCCCCCGATTTTGATTTTAGATGAAGCTACCTCAGCCGTAGACAACGAAACCGAAGCAGCGATCGCCCGTTCCCTAGAAAAAATTACCGCCCAAAGAACCACCATTGCCATCGCCCATCGCTTATCCACCATTCGTCATTCTGACTGTATTTATGTTATGGAATGGGGAAAAATCGTTGAACAAGGAACCCACGAACAGCTATTAGAAGAACAGGGTATTTATGCAGGGTTGTGGCGAGTACAAACAGGCGTTAATCGTGAATAGAGATGGTATAATCAGTTACAATTCGTTTTCCTATACTCTTACTCATTATTTATCTTTAAGACTTCTCACACTAAGATGTTAAACATTTGCTTTGTCTCTACAGAAGTTGCACCCTATTCAAAAACCGGTGGTTTAGGCGATGTAACTGAAGGTTTACCAGAAGAATTGGCAAAAATGGGTCATACAGTTTGTACTGTTGCGCCACGGTTTGACCAATATAAAGACGCTTGGGACACAGAAATTCTTCACCCAGTCAAATATGGTAAACAAACCACCAAAGTTCGTTACTTCCACTCCTATAAAAAAGGAGTCGACCATATTTGGGTAGATCATCACGTCTACCTATCCAAAACCCCCTTAGTCAACAAAAAGTTATACGGGCCCAAAGATGCCGTTGATTACATCGATAACGCCGAACGCTTTGCCATGTTTTCTCAAGCAGCGATCGAAGTTCCTTTAGTCATCCCCTTGGGGCCTCATGGTCGCAAAGGACCAATGGGAGAGAAGACCATCTTTGTCTGCAACGATTGGCACACGGCCCTTCTTCCCTTGTACTTAAAAGAATACTACCAAAGTTATGGTACATTCCTCAACGCCAAAACGGTGATGTTGCTCCATAATATCGCCTTCCAGGGTCGTTTCCCCCTGTCAAAATTTGAAGCCCTCAACTTGCCAGACAAGTATCTACCAGACTTGTCGTTTACCACCCAATTTGCCCCTCCTCCGTTGGATGAAACCACCACTAAACCCATTATCGCCGCAGAACCGATGATGATGATCAACTGGCTGAAAGCCGGCTTCTTACACTGTGACAAAGCTTTGACCGTTTCCCCCAACTTTGCCAAGGAAGTCACCTCCAATCCTGCGAGTGGAGTTGAACTCGACGACGTTGCCAGGGCCGTTAACTTAACTGGTATTACCAACGGAACCAAGGTGGAAACTTGGAACCCCAAAACAGACAAATACATACCCGTTCACTATGATGCTGAGACAATGGCTAGTGGCAAAAAATCATGTAAAAAAGCCTTACAAATAGAGTGCGGTTTAGAAACAGATCCCGATATTCCAATCTTTGGTTTCATCGGTCGCTTAGAAAACCAAAAAGGGGCCGATGTGATCATAGCGGCTATGCCCAAGTTAGCCAAACTCCACTGTCAAGTGGTTGTCCTAGGAATCGGATCACCAAAATTAGAACAGCAATTAGAATCCATCGCCGACCAATACCCCTTTGCTAAGGGAGTGGCGAGATTTGACCCCGAATTAGCCCACTTTATCACCGCCGGTGCCGACTACTGTTTGATGCCCTCGCGCTTTGAACCCTGCGGTTTGAACCAATTGTACGCCATGATGTACGGTACAATTCCAGTGGTGGCCCCCGTTGGTGGTTTAGTGGATACGGTACCGCCCCAATTTGGCTTCTTAATGGATAAGATTCCCATGCCGAAAATGCCAGGGGTGGCGGTTTCTGAGGAGATGTTAGCAGAAGGGGTTGACGCGATGATCGTTGGCATGAAAAAGGCCTTAGCAGAATACGGTTCCCCCAACTTTGAAAAAATGCGTCTGGCTTGCATGGGAAACGATGTCTCCTGGAAAGGTCCGGCCGCCAAGTACGTCGATGTCTTTGAAGGGTTGATGAGTTCTAAATAGTCCTTATTTATATTATGGGGGTCAACAGTCGTTGACCCCCATAATATTTAATGGTGAAGATAAACATCCCGTTGCGGAAAGGGAAT
>JASJDD010000157.1 GCA_030065735.1 Crocosphaera sp. | reverse complement strand
CATCGCTGTTGAAATTGTTTCTCTCATGGGAACAAGGACAATTGCTATCAACCTAAAAAGCCTATCCTGTCTATATTAGCGCATGATTCAATTTAGATTCTAGCTAAAGTCCCAATATTATGATTTTTCGTTAGGGTTAAGCACAACAGAAGGAGTAACCGCCAACTTACCTGTACAAGTAAATATTGAACAATTATTACCTCGTTTGGTAGCTGATACCAGTCAATTGCAAGCCAGTATGTTACGAGGAGATCAAACGGTTGTCGAATTTACGGTAACTAATGAAGGCGCAATTGCATCGGGAGAATTAGATATTTTATTACCAGAAACGGATTGGTTAAAGTCAGCTTCTCAATTAACCTTACCCGGTTTAAATCCAGGGGAATCAACCAATATTTCTCTACTATTGCAACCTTTAGAGAGTCAAGAATTAACGGTATATAATGGCAATGTTGTGGTTGCAGGGGATGAAGCTTCTTTAAGTATTCCTTTTAGTTTTCGCGCTATTTCTGAAGCTACGGGGAATCTAGATATTAGTGTGGTGAATGAATTATTCTTCTTTGCTGAAGATTCACCTCGATTAGAAAATGCCACCATTACTTTACTAGACGGATTCACAGGAGAAGTGATTTTCTCCGAAACCGATGCCGATGGACTGTTATCGAAAATGAATTTAGCAGAGGGTTATTATACACTGCGAATCACCGCAGAAAATCATGATACTTACGAACAAAATATCTTGCTAGAGGCAGGGGAAACCGAAAGCATACAAGCCTTTTTATCCCGACAAACGGTTCAATATAATTGGACCGTTACCCCCACTGAAATTGAAGACCAATATACCATCAATATCGAATCTGTGTTTGAGGCGGATGTTCCTATTCCCACTGTCGTTATTGAACCAGGGTTCATTGATTTGGCTGAATTACAAGAAATCGGTCAAGTCAGACAAATTGATATGACCATTACTAATCATGGCTTAATTGCAGCCAACAATATTAAGCTAGATTTGGGCGACCATCCCTTCTATCAGATTGAACCATTAATAGATGGAGTTGATGTTTTAGATGCCCAAAGTTCAATGACTATTCCTGTCAGAATTACTCGTATTGCTGATTTTGAAACTTTACAAAATAGTCAGGGAGAAATTAGTCTTGCTTCTACTCCTCAAGTTCCTTGTTTAATTCCAGCATATATCTATTGGTCTTATCTATGTGGTGACATTGAAGTTGAAAAATCAGTGACGCTAGCTTATCTTAATGTAGAGGGAAATTGCAATACTGTTGGTGGCAATATTAGGTCTGATAGTTCTAGAAGATCAAGAAGATTTGGTGGTGATAGTAATAGAAGGAGACTCATCTATTCATCTACTCCCATTATCTATGTTAACGATCCATGCAATACAGATGGAAGTGGCAGCAGCAGCAGGAAACAGCTTCTACACCTTCAACAGTACCCCAGGACTTGCCTATCCTGCCATTGACCCCAATGTTATATCAGTGGGTGCAGTGTGGGCCGATGATTTCGGTTCCCGTACCTTTAGTAATGGGGCAGTAGATTATGCGACCTTTGAAGATGCGATCGCCTCTTTCTCCCAACGTCACCCGCTATTAGATGTCTTTGCCCCTGGTATCTTAATTACGGGCGCAAATGCTACAGGTGGGACAGTAAGTATGGGCGGAACTTCCCAAGCGACTCCTTATATCAGTGCGATCGCCACTCTTTCCCAACAGATCGCCCAACAATATTTAGGACGTTCCCTGACCCTAACGGAATTTAGTACCTTATTAGACACCACCAGCGACTTAATTATTGACGGGGATGACGAACAGGATAACGTGACCAATACAGGAAGTAGTTATCCTCGAATTAATGCGATCGCTCTAGCAGAAGGTATTTTGAACCTAAATAGTAGCCCAGACGGTTCGACTCCAGGGAATACAGATAACGATGGCACGAATGACCCCTTATACATTCCTGATAACACCATCAGTCTGGTTCACACCGTTAATCTGGCTGCGGGACAGGTTCTGAGAGACATTGACTTTGGGAACCAGTTACTACCTGTCAATCAGTCCCCCATCTTGATTGATATCAATAAGATTGCGGATGAAGATACCCCTATCACGTTTACCCAAATAGACTTTACCGATGCTTTCGATGATGCTGATAACGATGATCTCGTTAAAGTTCAAATTCTAAACCTTCCCAATAACGGAACCCTACAACTCAATGGGGAAACGGTTTCTTTAAATCAAGAAATTGCCTTAAATGACTTAAATAGTATCAATTTTATCCCTGACGAAAATTTCAATGGTTCAGTGAACTTTAGTTGGAATGGGTTTGATGGTGAACTATATGCTCTAGAGTCTGCCAACGTTACCATTACCGTTAATCCAGTTGATGATTTACCTGTGGTAGAAAATGCGATCGCTTCCTTCAGTGTTGATGAAGATTCTCCCAATAACGTAATTAATCTTAGTAACGTCTTCTCTGATGCAGATAGAGATGCCATTGAAATCTCTGTTAGGAACAGTAATGAAGGATTAGTTAATGCCACTTTAGACGGTAACTTATTAACCCTGAATTACCTAGAAAATCAATCAGGAGAAGCAATAATAACTCTCACAGGTTTAGCTAATAATGAAACAGTAGAAAGCAACTTTACCGTTACCGTTAACCCCATCGATGATCTGCCTGTTGTTAATAATGAGATCGCTTCGTTCAGTGTTGATGAAGACGCACCCAATAACACATTTGATATCAGTAGTGTCTTCTCTGATGCAGATAGAGATGCCATTGAAATCTCTGTTAGTAACAGTGATGAAGGGTTAGTTAACGCCACTTTAGACGGTAACTTATTAACCATTAATTACCTAGAAAATAAATCAGGAGAAGCAATAATAACTCTCACAGGTTTAGCTAATAATGAAACAGTAGAAAGCGGATTTACGATCAGTGGCAGTGGAGAAGGTATTGGAACGCCCGATGACCCTCAAGGAGTTGGAGGAACTATCATTTTTACGTCTTTTGAAGCATCGCCTGTAACACGAACTGGAACCTGGACTGCACAACCTGTTCCTGAGCCTCTCACTATCTTAGGTTCTCTCACTGCTTTAGGTTTTGGTACTTTGTTTAAGCACTCTTTAAAAGGAAAGAAATAAAGTTGACGGGGTGACAAGAATTTGGGAAGTCAACGATCTTGTCTTTTTCGTTGATTTCTCTCTATCACAATCGTAATCCATCTACAGAACTTACCAACTTTATTATTCAAAAAAAATGAGATTACATATAAATATATCAATTTATTAACCAAAACTTACCAACTTTATTTTTAGAAAGTGTGTTTAATGTCATGTAAAATTGGGCTTTTGAATTATTAAACTTACCAACTTTATTATTCTCCTACAATAATATTTTTTGCGGAGAAATACCTTGAGCTATCGCTTGTAGAACCCGTTCAGATAAAACAGAGGTTTTACCCGTACCAACTGGTGCGAGTACCAAAACAGCACCTTCAATATGATTAACAATAGCTCTTTGTTCTGGATTCAATTCATGTTGAGACACTAGGTTTCGCTCTTGACACAAGACTTTATACTAGAGTTCCCTTATTTCATCCGATTGTTAACACTTCTAATAAATTTTTACAACTTAACTGTGTATCTTGATATTTATCAATAGCACACTGTTATTTTTAACTTGCCCACCAAATCAAGTTCAAACATAGACTACATAACAGTTTTCGGTTTTACGATCGCAGAATTTGTGAGAAATGCGGGTATTATCATTACCTGTTCAAATTATACAACTTTATTATTTCATTACATTAACCCAACCTACGAAGGCGATCGCTTTCAATCAATTCTTGTAGTTTTTGTTTCTGTTTCGCTAAAGGTATATCTGTGTCAAAATAGACAGCATTAGGTCGTTCTCGATGGGTAAATTCTTGCCATGCTTCTTGATCGTCTCTATGGGATAAGACGTATTTTTTTAGTTCTTGAAGGCTCATTTCTTTAAAGTTAGGTTTCGGTGACATCATATCTCCATTGTCCTTGTTCAAAAATTGTAATTTCAATTGTTCCTAATTCCCCTGCAATAATGAATATCTCTTTTCTTGTCTCATCAAAGCGTATTAATTGAATAGGTTGATAACAATTGGAGAGAGTTTGGGAGAGAATTAAACATTTTAATAATTGTAATTCGGTTGGCATTATAGTTTAATTTTATCTTTTCTTTTTATAATTAACCATATCAACGAGTTAATTGGACAAATTTTATCATCCCATCTCCTCATCCCCTAAATCCCACCACCATAACCCCATCCTGCAAATCCGATCATCCACAAAATCCTGATGCTGACAGTGGAGGGTGTTGGTTTTCACTCGTAAATCACATCAATTAGTTGTATTAATGATAATTTACTTGCGAGGGTATAACCTACGAAGGCGATCGCTCATTATCTTAGGAGATCCCACAAAAGTTATCAAATATGATAACCTGTAAATATGAATTGGCAAATTACTTTCTACAACGAGAAAGTAGAACAAGAGATAATGAACTTTCCACCAGGTATCCTTGCTAATTTTCTTCACATTGCTGAAATGATTGAAGAGTTTGGCCCGATGATTGGTAAACCGTACACCGCTTCAATGGGTGCCGGACTTTTTGAAATAAGGGCGAAAGGTAAAGAAGGTATCGGTCGCTCTTTTTACTGTACGCTCAAGGGAAGAGAAATTATTATTCTCCATTCCTTCATTAAAAAGTCACAAAAAACACCCAAGAAAGAATTAGAACTGGCAAAAAAACGTATGAAGGAGGTAAAAAAATGACTCGCCCAACATTTACAAAGTTTAAAGAAAAAGCCCTCAATAATAGTGAAATCAAAAAGGAGTATGAAGCTCTTGCCGTAGCTTATGATCTTAGAAAGAAACTGATTAATCTAAGAAAAAAAGCGGGTTTAACTCAAGAAGAGTTAGCAGAAATTCTCAACACACAAAAGAGTAATATTTCCCGTTTGGAGAATGTTAATTCATCTTCTTCCCCCAAGCTCTCAACGATCGAAGAATATGCTCAAGCTGTAGGATATAAGGTGGAAATTAATTTTGTGCCGGTTGATGCTCCAAAACCCAACAAAATATAAGCAGGGGGTAATGGGTGTTGGTTTTCACTCTTAAATCACATTAATCAGTTGTATCAATGATAATTTATTCGCTGAACCCAACCTACGAAGGCGATCGCACTACAGGATAGTCTTTAACAGTTGATCTTGCCTCCAATTAATCGATCAGCTTTTTGTGTACATTCCCAAAAACCAGCATCCCAAATCAATGCACCAATACCTATCACTGATACTTTTGTTGAGTGTGTTATTTCTATTTTCCGCTCTGGTTTTTTAACACAGTTTTCCCAGGATATACTATATCCGTAAACTGTTACTTTTTTACCAAACCATGCATATTTACATCCTTCTGCAAGTCCTAGTGGATCAACAGAATTGATTGGATTGCTTCCCACATACTCATATAAATTCATTCCATCCAAGTAACCCAAAGGATCTCTCGAAATAAACCGACCCTGATCCGCATCATAATACCTTGCCCGATAATAATATAACCCCGTTTCCTGATCAAAACGCCGTCCCGTAAACAGATAGGGATTATCAATTAAACTATTTGGCGATCGCTCTCTATCCTCATGGCTTGATTTCAAGTTCAGAAGTTCAAAACGGTTTGTCCCCTCTGTCGAACTCACGTTATAATGAAATTTTGTATCAAAATATAAAGTTATTTTACAGACCCTTAGAGGTAGAGGAGTTGCGTTAATGTCAACCGTTGTAACCCCCACACAAATCTGGAATTCATCCTTTAACACTCACTCATTGAGAATTGTGGCTTTAGGAGATAGTTTAGTCTATGGGTACGGTGATCCCGTTGGGGGTGGATGGGTTGAAAGGTTGCGTCGTCAATGGATGAGTCAGGAAAATGGTCATGTGTTGTATAATTTGGGGGTGAGAGGCGATCGCACCCATCAAGTAGCTGAACGGTTAGAAGGGGAATATCGGTATCGGGGAGAGTTACGCAATCGGGTCCCTGATGTGATTATTCTCTCTGTTGGGGTGAATGATTCAGCGCGGTTAAGACGACCTAATGGACGTTTATTTACAGACTTTGAAACCTATCAACAGGAAATCGAGAATTTATTAGATAAAGCGCAGCAATTATGTCCTGTTTATTTTGTGGGTATGGTTCCTGTGGATGAAGAAAAAATGCCCTTTATTGACTGTTTTTATTTTAATCATTTTGATCAATATCGTTATAAAGAAGTTACCAAAAAAGCTTGTCAGTCTCGTAATATTCCTTATCTAGATATTTTTGATTTATGGTCAGGAAGAGGAGAAAGTTATGTACAATCACGTTTAATTAATGATGGTTTACATCCCAATGTTAAAGGATATGAATCTTTGTATGAAGATATTTTAAATTGGCAACCTTTACAGCAATTAAACACGAGTAATCTATCAGCTATTGGTTAAAATTTATTATTAATAATATTGACAAGTAACCAAAAATATGTGTATTAAAATTAACGTTTTATTAACAAGTTAATCCTGTAAAGAATTGATAAGAAAGTGTCTAAAAGTAGACCTGAGTTTTAGACAATAGAACAGTATGCACTGAGAACTCCGTAGTTGAGGTTAACCATGAAAACAGTTAATACAATGCTTAAAGTCGTTTTTGCTGTTCTATTTGCTTGTATTGTCTCCTTTAACATTGTTGTTGATAAAGCAATGGCGACAGGAGAATTTAGCCAAACTTGTCAAGATATTACCCTTAAGGGTTCAACTCTATCGGCTGATTGTGAAAAAGCAGATGGTTACACTTTAGAACAAAGTTCTATTAACTTAGATGAATACATTGGTAACTTAGATGGAACTTTATCCTGGGGTGATAGCCGATTTTCTTTAACTTGTGAAGATTTAGGATTAGGACAGTCTCTTTTTAATCGGCATTATACTCTTTCTGGTAAATGCGAAAAAAGAGATGGTTACACATTAGAATCTACAGATATTGATTTAGATTCTCATATTGCCAACATTAATGGGGTTCTAACCTACGAGTAATTTCAATTTTTCTTACGGTAGGGTAGGCATTGCCTACCTTACTATTGTATATTCAACAACTTATTACCTATTTAGACTCATTAGATTGACCAGAAATTGAAAATAAAATAATTTCTACTATCATAAATTAATTTAGTATTATTAGAATTAACGACAAAATTTGCTAAAATAATCAAGCAACGGATTGATAAACCATTCAATAAATAATGCAAACTAAACGAGTTAGAGACATCTTAAGACACGGTAAACCCGATGAAACCGTTACTATTCAAGGGTGGGTACGCACTAAACGGGAACTAAAAGAATTTGCTTTTATGGAAGTTAATGACGGTTCCTCCCTCGATAGCTTACAGGTTGTTCTCGATGAAAGCATCCCTAACTATCAAGATGTTCTCAAACTCCTCAATACAGGGTCTTCTGTGGAAGTTTTAGGAACCCTCGTACAATCCCCCGGAAAAGGTCAAAACATCGAGTTAAAAGCGACTACAGTGCAGGTATATGGCACATCTGACCCCGAAACCTATCCCCTCCAGAAAAAACGCCATTCCTTTGAATTTTTACGCACTATCGGACATCTGCGATCGCGTACTAATACGTTAGGGGCGATTATGCGGGTGAGAAATGCTTGTGCAACGGCTATTCATAAATTTTTTCAAGAACGGGATTTTATGTGGGTTCATACCCCTATTATTACCGCTAGTGACTGCGAAGGGGCAGGGGAATTATTCACCGTAACTAATTTTGATTTAAGCAATCTTCCTCAAGATAAACAACAGAAAATAGACTACACTCAAGACTTTTTTGGTAAGCAAGCTTATTTAACGGTAAGTGGACAATTAGAAGCAGAAGTTATGGCTATGGCGTTTCAAAATGTTTATACTTTTGGGCCTACCTTTCGGGCAGAAAATTCTAATACATCTCGTCATTTAGCTGAGTTTTGGATGGTAGAACCAGAGATGGCCTTTTGTGATATTGAAGGGGATCAAGACTTAGCGGAAGAATTCTTAAAATACATTTTTAAATATGTCTTAGAAACTTGTCCTGAAGATATGGAATTTTTTAACAAGCGTATCGATAAATCTGTGTTGGAAACAGCCGATAATATCATTAATAATGAGTTTGAAAGAATCACTTATACAAAAGCAATTGAATTACTAGAAAAAGCCAATAAAAAATTTGAGTATGCCGTAGAATGGGGCATTGATTTACAATCAGAACATGAACGATATCTAGCTGAAGAATTGTTTAAAAAGCCCTTAATTGTTACCAATTATCCTGCTGCCATTAAAGCTTTTTATATGCGCTTAAATGATGATCATAAAACCGTTGCTGCCATGGATGTATTAGCCCCGAAAATTGGAGAAATTATTGGCGGTTCCCAACGAGAAGAAAGACTCGATGTACTAGAAAAGCGCATCAATGAAATGGGTATTATTGCCGATGATTTATGGTGGTATTTAGACTTAAGAAGATATGGAACGGTTCCCCATGCAGGATTTGGTTTAGGGTTTGAAAGAGTGGTACAATTTATGACAGGAATGGGTAATATTCGAGATGTGATTCCTTTCCCTCGTACCCCTTTAAGTGCAGAATTTTAACTCATATTTATGTTATCGTTGTAAGGTGGGCAATACCCACCCTACCCTTGGAGAAAATTATGTCTATAGAAACTACAATTTCTAATTATTATAATAGTTTAGCTGCTATGAATCCTCAAGGTTGGTTAGACACTTTAGCAAATGATGCAACTATTTATGATCCTGTGGGGAAACCTGCTTTAAACCCCGAAAAAGACTCAGAAAAATTATTTACCATTCTCACTAACTTTTACAGTAAATTTGAGATAGAAAGAGAATCATTATTTATCGTTAATCATGAAGCGGCGGTAAAATGGAAAATGACCGTTATTTCTAAGAATGGTAAACAAGCAAATGCTGAAGGGATTACTACATTTAAACTTAATGAAGATGGAAAAATTACAGAAGTTAAAGCTTATTGGGATGAAAATACGTTAAAATCACAGTTAATCTAGGAGAAACTCAAAAATGACAGAACCACCAAAAGAAAAGAATATTATTCCTATTAGTCCACAAACAGCAATTGTAATTATCAGTATTCTGATTTTATTACCCTTATTATTGACTGGATTTTTTGCTCATTAAATCTTATGAACAATTCATAAATTTAGCTAATTTAGCGTAAGATAACTGCTTCATGGTTAAGATTAGTTGAAACCTTAAAATAACGTGAAAATGAATGACAATGGAAAACTAATCGGTTAAAATAGGCAGCATAAATGGACAAATTCAGTACAGTTAACTGAAGTAGACCTATGAGCTTTCCTAATAATGATCCAGGATACGAATTACAAGAAACTCCAGGTAAGGGAGAGGGGGTTTTTGCGACTAAAAACTTTCAACCTGGGGAGCTTGTGATGGTAGGAAGAATAGAGAAGTTTGTTGATAAAAATAACAGTCATCCTTCACAAATAGAACTCAATACTTATGTTATGCACGCAGGATTAATTAGTAAAGTTAATCACTCTTGTGACCCTAATTGTGGTATTAAAGTAAATGAAACAGGAGGTCATGATTTTGTGGCTTTTAAACCCATTAAAATTGGTGACGAAATTACCTTTGATTATGCCATGAGAAACTACTCAGTTGATTACTTTGGTGAACAATGTCGCTGTGGTTCCACAAAATGTCGTAGTAAAATAACAGGGTGGAAAGACTTGCCTGACCATAAAAAACAAGAATATAAAGGATTTATCGCACCTTATCTTTTAGAATTAGATGCTCAGAATATTATCAAATAATGAGACTGTACTGTCAAAAAAATCTTGAAAAGTTTGAGGAAGCTTAATTATTTCATTGAATAATTCTTGATAACTAATACCAAAAGCAAACTGTAACAATACAATAATTAATGCTATCATTAATAAATTAATAACCGTTGACTTAATAACAGTAAATAGCCAACGAAATAGCAGAAATGAAACTAATAAAGCAGCAATAAATAAAATGAAATTTATCGGCATATCTTACAGAGAATATTAGCAGAGACGTTATATAGCATTTCTTGGACTCATGAGGTACACCTTACTCCTGCCTCCTGCCTCCTGCCTCCTGCCTCAAAAGGGTAACCTATGTACCTCACAAGTATGAGAACTGCTATATATAACGTCTCTAGATTATTATTTTACCGAAACGACTTTAGTCGTTTTTCCTAACGCTTCAGTGCTGATTAAAACCGTCTTTCTTGCCCAATTATCTGCTTCTAAAATATCCTCTAAACTAGGATTAGAAGGGTTATGCTCTCTGAAAGTATCACAGGTTTTCTCGATGACTTTAGGAATATCCAAAAAGGTAATTTTTTCTTCTAAAAATAACGCCACAGCTTGCTCATTCGCTGCATTTAAAACCGCCGGCATTGCCCCTCCTGCTTCCCCTGCTGCATAAGCTAACTGCATACAAGGATATTTATCATGATCCGGTTCTCTGAAGGTTAAACTTCCTGCTTTTACTAAGTCTAATTGTTCCCAATCAGTATAAATTCTTTCGGGCCATGAAAGGGCATATAATAAAGGGAGACGCATATCTGGCCATCCTAACTGTGCCAAAACAGAGGTATCTTGTAACTCAATTAAAGAGTGAATAATGCTCTGAGGATGAATAACAATATCAATATCTTTATAATCCATTCCAAACAAGAAATGAGCTTCAATTACCTCTAATCCTTTATTCATTAATGTAGCAGAATCAACGGTTATTTTTTGACCCATTGACCAGTTAGGATGTTTTAAGGCATCTTGTACCGTAACATACTTTAATTGTTCTACTGGCCAGTCTCTAAATGCACCCCCAGAAGCGGTTAAAATAATGCGTCGTAAACCTTCACCTGGAACCCCTTGTAAACATTGAAAAATAGCCGAATGTTCCGAGTCTGCTGGTAATAATTTTACCCCATGTTTTTCAATTAAAGGTAACACCACTGGACCCCCTGCGATCAAGGTTTCTTTATTGGCTAAAGCAATATCTTTTCCTGCTTTTATCGCTGCAATGGTAGGCAATAACCCGGCACATCCCACAATACCAGTGACCACACTTTCAGCATCACCGTGACGGGCAACTTCTATAACGCCTTCTTCTCCTGCTAAAATAATGGGAGAATAGTCTAGAGGTGCAATGGCATCTTTGAGGGTTCCTAGTTTATTTTCATCGCAAATAGCGACAATTTCTGGACGAAACTGTTGAACTTGTTTGGCCAATAAATCAACATTAGAACGAGTGGCCAAACCGACGACTTGAAATTGCTCAGGATATTGGTTAACAATATCAAGGGTTTGGGTACCAATGGAACCAGTAGAGCCAAGGATAGAAATCTTTTTCACAATACTGCATTATTAAACTGGGGATCACCTATCACTATAAGGCGATCGGGTACATCTGCAAAGGGTTT
>JASJDD010000156.1 GCA_030065735.1 Crocosphaera sp. | reverse complement strand
GACTGTCTTCCCAATTCTAGCCAACGTCTGGGAATACGAACTGTATATTTTTTATCTCGCAAATAATGTTGAATTTCTCCTCGAATATAAGGAATCGCAAAGGAACTGAAAGCATGACCTTTTTCAATACTGAACCGTTCAATGGCACGAATTAAGCCTAAACTCCCCACTTGTACTAAATCTTCATAGCTTTCTGGACACTGATGAACCCAATGATGTGCTTCTTTGCGAACTAAACCAAAATTTAATTCTAAAATTTTATTTCTTAGTTTAGTGTTTGGTGTTTTTTGGTACTCTTGAAACAATTTAAGGGTTTCGAGTTTAACATTTTCTTGAGCAGGGGTATACATAGCAAATATGTACTGTTTTACTGTTGTTGGCAACCAATTGACTATCCTTAGCCTAAAATGAAGAGTATGCTACTCACAACAGGATTTATACTATTCTTGAAAAGTCCCTTTCATCAAACCCTACTTAATCCTACGGAGAAAAATGGGATAATACTTAAAGATATGTTAAGTTATCAAGTTTTGGCTAAAGCCATCAAGGTTTTTAGCAACTGAAACCTACTGCTTGTCTAACTTTTCGGATTATTAAGTTATTTTACTACAAGGTCTTAACTTAATGATAACAAATGATATTGAACTCCTGTTTCAAAAATTCTCACCCCACCTCCTTCAGCAACGGTTTGTCTTAAGGCAGTAGGATTACTAACGGTAACACCGGCTAAATAATTGATGCCAAAATCTGCAAATTCTGCTAACCAAGGAAGGGTTGGCCCCATTAATACCACGGTAGCATCCTGAGATAATTCCATAAGGCGGGGAAAGGTTTTGTTAGGAATAGAGGTAGCGGTTAAAAATACCCACTCAGACTCAGGGAGTAAATATTCTGAGGCGGTTGCGGGGAAGTCTCCAGGGGTGGGGTTAAGTTCGATGACATTGATATTCATCCCTTGTTCATACTGTTTTAATCCTGGATAGCGGCCAATGACTGAGACTTGTTTGCCTGGAAGTTGGGGAAGAAAATACTCAAATACGGATAGGTTAGCTGATGTGGCCAGGGGAAGAGCGATCGCTTGTTCTAAGAGGGGTGAGTTAAGATTAATAACGGCGTTGATTGCAGCCATCCCTACAGTTGCCTGATAAGGGTCCCACGATCGCAACCATAATGATAATTCTTGCACGGGTTGATTGACTAGGGTTCCTGACCAAGATAGGGTACGGGTAGGAATGGCCGGACTCATACATAAACCTACACCGTTAGCTTTACACATTGTCCAGGTTAAGCCAATAATAATCTCTTCAACAGGGGTATTTGTTTGGCTATAATCGATTAATAAGTCGTAAATTTGTTTAGGGTTAATCATGATAAGTTTAGTTATTCAATCCGAGTCATATCACCCATAAATTCTCAATAATTAGGAGAATATATGGTAGTATTCAAACTAACCTAATTTAATTAATTAAAAGTCGTATGGCTAGGATTAAAATTAACCGAGAGATACTGACTCAACTCAATGGTATTACATTTTCAAAGGAAAATGTAAATCTCAACGAATTTCCTGATTTTTTAATTTTAGGACCGCAAAGAACAGGAACCAACTGGTTATATGAGAATCTCAAACTACATCCACGAGTTTTTTTAACCACACCCAAAGAATTATTTTTCTTCAATTTGGTGCAGAAACCAGAACATCATTTATATTCCTCTAGTGATTTAGCTTGGTATCTAGAATTTTATCATGAATCTTTTAAAAATTTCCTCAAAAAAAATCTGGAAATGTTAAAAAGATATGGAAAATTTTATTATCCTCAGGTCAGGGGAGAAGCAACGGCGAGTTATGCAGCAATGTCTAAAGAACTTATCGATAATATTGTTATTTTAAATCCTGATATTAAAGCAATTTTAATGGTTAGAAATCCTCTTATTAGAATTTGGTCTCATGCAAAAAAGAACTTATTAAATTCTAATTTTCTTAATAATTATCAACAGAAAAGTTTAGAAGAAGTTGCAGAGGATGAATTTGAGACATTCTTTAGAAGAGAAGCTAAAATTGTCGATTATAATAGAATTATTGAGAATTGGTCATCTGCTCTGAAAGAAGGTAACTTATTCATTGGTTTTTTTGATGATATTATTGACTCCCCCACAACCTTATTACTAAAAGTTTTTGATTTTTTAGAAATTGATAGTAAAGATGATTACATTACAAATTTAGTTAAAAAGAAAATTCAATCAACCGATACATCTGAAAAGAGAGAACTTCCTGAAAAATATAAGATTATATTAGAAGAAATTTTCAAAGACGAAATATTAACACTTGAAGAAAAATTTGGAAGACAACTTCTCAGGTAATTACTAAGGATATAAGAAGGGTTCAATTAGGTGGGGATTAGCCACCTAATTATCCATTGAATCAAAATAGAATATTAACAATAATTCCTCCTAATAAAACAAAGCCTAAAATGACATTTTGACTGAATACTTGACTATAAGTTTCTTGAGGAATCTCAGGAGAACTTAAACGAATATATTGTATCATCCAACCCACTAAAGCAATTACCCAGGTGACCCAAAATCCTAAATTGAGGCGCATAACTATCCCTAAATATGCCCATAATCCTGCGGTAATAGCAAAGAATATTCCTACCGCTTCTCCTGCATATTTTCCAAAGAATAAAGCACTGGAATTAACCCCAATTTTCTTGTCATCTTCTCGATCAGACATGGCATAAACTGTATCAAAACCTAATGTCCAAAATACGGTTATTCCCCATAATACCCAAGTATAATTTTCTAATTTTTCTGTCACCGCAGTCCAACTAATTAATACAGCAAAACCCCAGGCTAAAGATAACACTAATTGGGGAATAGGAAAGACTCGTTTAGCTAAGGGATAACAGACGATAAAAGGAACAGCAGCAACACATAACCAAAAGCTCAATGTGTTGAGATAAAATGCTAAAATAGCAGCACAAACAAGGGCAATGAAAGCTATAATAATACCGACTTTAATAGATAGCGATCGCTCAGCTAAGGGGCGTTTTTTCGTCCTTTCGACTTGAGGATCAATGTTTCTATCCCAGAGATCATTAATAACACATCCAGCAGCACTGGTAGCTAAAGTTCCTAAGATAATAACCCCAATTAAAGGTAAAGGGGGAAGTCCCCTTGCTGCTAAAAAAATAGCCCATAATGCAGGGATCATTAAGATTAATCTTCCTGCGGGTTTATCCCATCTTAATAGACGAATAATGGTTAACCAAGTGGGTTCATTTTGAGGTTGAGATTGAGTAATCATCCTATTGCTTATCTATCTGTTTTATTAATTTAATGATAAAAAAGGCATTTTTACATTGAAGTCTAAGAATACAGTCTAAATTTTCAAAATTTAGCCTAATTAACGATATTTATCAAAAGCTGTCATTAGCATAGAGTTAGGATTATCTATACAATAATCAGTAATTTTATCAGTCGCCTCTCGTAAAGCAATTCGATCAATTACCATTTGATTATTTTTTGCTGTCATTAAACCGTGGAAAAAGACTAAAGTTAATTCTTTATCTTCTCCTGGCATCTTTAACATCTCTCGACAACTAATTTGATTTAATTCTACCTTAGTATCTTCTGATGTATCCTGAGCAAAACTTGATAAATTGGATAGCGGACTAATGATAGTTGTTAATAAGAGTATGCCTAATAATTTGTTAATGAATTTCATCATAACTCCTCAATGTTGATCGTTGAAATTAATGGTTATCTTAAGGGTGCGCCTTGGATACAATCATCAAAGGCTTGTCGATATAGGCTATCATAATCGGAAGCACGACGGGAACTACCGCCAATAATGCCCACAACGGAACCGATGGCTGCTCCTGTACCGGCACCTCTTCCCCCATCAATGATAGCCCCTATAGCTGCTCCACCGGCTGCTCCTCTTGCCCCTCCTCGAAAGAAACCGCCTTTAGCGTAGCGATCAGCATAATCTCTGGCATAACCTTCGCAATAGGAGTTGGAACGGGATGAATATTGAGCTAGAGCCATATTAGTTGAGAGTAGCATAACATCAGCAACTAAAATTGTGCTAATTGTTAGCAAGTTTTTCCATGATTTTGAGATCATACTACGTAAGGGTTAAATATGATTGAGCCATTTAGCATTAACAATTTTAATCCAATAAATCATTAAAAATCAAGTCTTTTTCTATGAGAGTTGACTAACTGCCCCTTGAGGGCTTTTTCCTGAGAGAACTTCGATAATATTTTTGGCAGCTTCTAAGGCAATCTCACAGCGAACTTCATTGACTGCTGAGCCTAAATGGGGGGTAAAAAAGGTATGTTTTGTATTAGTTAATAGGGTTTGATTGATGGTTTGAGGACGGTTAGCGATCGCCCAATCTTCCATTTCAAAAACATCAGCACCATACCCGGCTAAATGTCCTGATTTAATGGCAACAGCCACTGCATTTTCATCTACCACTGAACCCCGACAAGGATTAATTAAGAAACTCTTGGGTTTCATGAGTTTTAAGGTATTTTCATTAATTAAATGGTAAGTATCACTAGCTAACGGAACCATTAAAACAATATAATCACTTTTTTTCAATAATTCTTCTAGGGAAGTTCTGGTTATTTTCCAGTCTTTTTCTTGTTTAAGTTTTAAGGGCATAGGATCGGTATATAGCAAGTTCATCTCGAAACCCACTAACCGTTTTACTAAGGCTTTTCCTAATTTTCCCATGCCCACAATTCCTAAGGTTTTATTTAATAATCCTTGGCTATATAATTGAGGTTTCCAACCTTGAAAATTACCAGAACGAATTAATTGATCCCCTTCTGACATTCGTCGGGCTAATATTAGTAGTAAACCTATGGTTAATTCTGCTGTAGGTGCAGCCAATAAATCAGGAATAATGGTAAACCAAATATTACGCTTTGTACAAGCTTCTACATCAAAATTGTCATAGCCTCTTAAGGCTCCTGCAATAACTTTTAATTGGGAACAAACTTCTAAAAATTCTGTGTCAATATGATCAGGCATAAATACCATTAAACCTTGAGCATCTTTGCTTCTATTGATAACTTCTTGACGGCTTAAAGTTTCTTGGTTTTGATTTAAAATAAGCTTACAATATGGGTTTAAGTAATCAATAACTTCAGGATGAATCCAATGGGTAATAACAACTTTTGGTTTTTGATTCATATTATTTAGTTTAAATAATTTTTTTTCGTAAATAGTTACCTAAACTATCTACCAATGTTACCATAACTAAGACAACTATTAAAAGGGCTGATACTTCTTGATATTTGAGTAAGCGTAAGGCACCAATAATTTCAAATCCAATCCCTCCTGCTCCTACTGCACCTAATACCATAGAAGCTCTAAAATTGTACTCCCAACGATAAAAGATAACATCAGCTATCTGGGGCAAAACTTGAGGCAAAATGCTATGAAAAATGATTTGTAAACGGTTTGCACCGACTGCTTTTGCTGCTTCTATGGGAGCGTTATCTGTATGTTCTATGGACTCAGCAAAAAATTTTCCTACCATACCCACGGAATGAAATCCTAATGCTAATACCCCAGGAAGTGCGCCAAACCCAACAGCAGCAACAAAGATAATTCCGAGTAGTAATTCAGGAATAGCTCTGGCTACATTTAAAATCGTTCTTGATAGGAAATAAAGAGAAGCATGAGGACTTGTATTATCTGCTGCACCTAAAGCAATGGGAAAAGAAAAAATAACGGCTAGTCCTGTTCCTGCAATACTCATGGCTAAGGTATCAATTAATGGTTTGATCCAATCAAAAACACGACTAAAATCTGGAGGAAACATTTCTGCTACCATATCTAATAGATCGGGAATTCCTTCGGATAAACGATTTCCATCCAACAAACCAACGACGGCAAAACTAATAATGATAATAATAACCAGTATTAGGGTTTTACTTAAAGCTTGATACCAAAGGCATTTTTGCTGATGTAATAATGTGTGATATTTGTCTTGATTAACTATCATTGGTGTTAACTTTTTGATTAAGCAATAATTGATAATAGAAGGAATAAAGTTGTTGGATTTAATATTTTTTTTATTTTATGTTGAATAAAACAATTATTTTGTCGTCTAACAACTTTCGATCTCACTCTATAATCTCTTTTATTAATAACAAAATGATTAGATTAATTAATCTTAGCGAAATCTAGATCGAGAAGTTTACCTAAATCTCGGACAACATTATAATCTTTGTCTTCGACTGATTGGAAACCTTCAGCTTTAAAAGGTTTTAAAACCGTTTCATCTTCTAATTCTAAAAAAGCTTGCTTAATTTGCTGTTTTAATTGAGGATCTAAGTTAGATCGCATCGTCCAAGGATATTGAGGATAAGGTTTAGATTCTTCGATTAAAATAACTTTATTTTCATCAATGGTTCCCTTTTCTATTAAAGCAGTATAAATCGGTTTACTTAATCCTCCTGCTTGGGCTTTTCCATTAGCGACAGCGACAGCAACAGCATCATGAGAACCCACAAACACTTCTTGATAATTTTCCTCTGGTTTGAGTCCTTTTTCCATTAACATAGACTTAGGAATTAAATGACTTGAGGTGGAAGCTTGATCTCCATAAGCCATTGTTTTTCCTTCTATTTTTTCATAGGAGTCTATTCCTGCTTCTGCATTACCAATAACCACAGATTTGTAGGTGGTTTCTCCATCTTTTTCCAAAGCAGCAAAAGCTTCTATGTTACTTTTGGTTTTTGCCAAAACATAGGATAATGGACCAAAATAAGCTAAGTCTAATCTTTCGTTACTCGCTGCTTCGATCATAGAAGAATAATCGGTACTGACGAATAATTCAATATCTTTGTTTAGTTGTTCTTCTAAATAGGTTTCTAACCCTTTATTATTTTGAATGACGGTAGATACTGACTCATCGGGTAATAAAGCAACCACTAATTTTTCAGGGTTTGCTTTTGTATCTACTTTTGTATTTTCAGGGTTGGTATTTTTTGTTTGATTATCAGATGCACTACAACTAATCAAAGTTAATAGGGTGAGAGAAACAATAGTGGTTAAGGGTTTTCTGAAGATGAAACTGATCATACTGCTTGTGACTCAAATGGTTTTACTGTTGATTATAAGGAGTTTGTTCAAAAAATCAAGATGACGATGATTTTTGAGAGTGCTATTTAGATGATAATTATACTGTTTTCATTGAAGGGGAATGTTGATAAATTCTTTCTAATTGTTCACTGTGTATATTTGAGGGATGATTATCAAAGAGAATGGTTCCATTGGTTAACCCAATAATGCGATCGCCGTAATCTAAAGCTAAATCAACTTGATGTAAACTAACCACCGCCCCAATGCCATCTTCTTGACAAATCTTTTTGAGATTAGCTAATATTTTATGGGAACTACCAGGGTCTAAACTAGCAACTGGTTCATCTGCTAGAAGAAACTGCGGTTTTTGAGCCAAGGCGCGGGCAATTCCTACCCGTTGTTGTTGACCTCCACTAAGTTGTTTAACAGGAGTCAAAGCTTTATTTAATAAACCAACTCTATCCAAACAATCTAAGGCAATAATTTGATCGATTTTAGGTAAAGGAAAAAAACTTCTTAGGGTAGAATGATAAGCCAGACGACCAATTAAAACATTTTTTAGGGCAGTTTGTCGAGGAATTAATTGGTGTTGTTGAAAAATCATTCCTGTTTTTTGTCGATGTTTTCTTAATATTTTAGGATTATGTAAGTTGCCTAAACCATCAACTATAACTTGACCCTTGGTAGGAATCGTGAGAAAATTGATACAACGTAAAAGGGTTGATTTTCCGGCACCAGAAGCCCCTAAAAGTATGGTAAATTCTCCTGGAACAAATTTAAGAGAAATACCTTGTAATGCTATGGTTCCATCTTTATAGGTAACGCCAATATTCTCAAGAAAAATCATAATCTTTTTTTAATTATACCTTAAACAATTATCTCTATTAAATCATTAAATAATATAGCAATTTTTACTTTGTTTAAAGATGAAATATTTAATAATCAGGGTTTTAAGTGTTAGACAAAGCTTTTTGAGCTATATAAAATTGTCTTTTTTTGTTTGTTAACACCATTATTATTGATGGGTTTTGTGCAAAATTATAATATTTTAAAAGTTTATCGTGAAATTGCTCTATTTTTCTTTTAATCAGTATTTTTTCTATCATAGATATACGGATTAAACTAAGTAACTTTTCGAGTTTACATTACTAAAAATCGAGATTACTATTGTTAGTAAGCTGTTGTTATCACCGATTTAAAGTTAATCTGGGTTGTATCGAAATTTATGAATTAATTGGCACTTCAATAATTTCTATACTCCATAATCATTATCGAAAAAATAAGAGGTAAAAATGTATAGCAGCAAAATTCCACCTATGTTTAATACCTTAGAAGGTTATGAAAATTTCGTAAGTCAATTATTAGAAAAAGACAAAGACGTAAAAGTTGATCCTATGTTAGAGTGGGAAGATGTCATGAATGAGCAAAATTTTCTGGTAAAACAATCTATAGAGATTTAATTTCAAGTATTGTTCAAGCAGTATCATCAACTCGGGATAATTAACAAATCTCATTATCGAAAATAATTGGGTCTAAAACCCCGCCTTTGAAGGCGAATCGTTTTTGAGATAGTTTTTGAGACGGAGCTTCTGACTTCTGACTTCGTTAACCTGGGTGTTTTTTGATGTCAGATTGTTATAAAGTGAAGATAGATATTTGATGCTCAACTACTCTGCTGATGAAAAGTTTATGGAATGACCAAGACGCAGCTAAATATAAAACAGATTTAGCCCTGAGAGTTTACACGTCTAGATTATTGGGACAAAACCCCTCTTTAGTGTTGCATGGTGGTGGCAATACATCGGTAAAAATACGTCAAGATAATATTGTTGGTGAAAGCGAAGATATTCTCTATGTTAAAGGTAGTGGTTGGGACTTAGCTACCATCGAAGAAGGGGGGTTTTCTGGGGTAAGAATGCCTCATTTACTGAAATTAGCCCAACTGAATAGCTTACCAGACTCCCAGATGGTTAATGAGTTGAAAACTCAGATGATTCGCTCAAATGCACCTTCACCCTCTGTAGAAACCATACTCCATGCTATTCTACCCTACAAATATGTGGATCATACCCACGCTGATGCAGTTGTTACGATTACTAATACAGCAGAGGGAAGAAAGTGCATAGAAGAAATATACGGCGATCGCGTAGTGATTATTCCCTACATTATGCCAGGATTTGATTTAGCCCGTCTCTGCGCTCAAGAATTCGAGAAACAAAAAGGAGATAATACCGTTGGTATGGTGTTGATGAATCATGGTATTTTTTCCTTTGGGGAAACGGCCAAAGAATCTTATCAACGGATGATTGAGTTAGTTACCCAAGCAGAAGACTATCTAAAACAGCATCAAGCTTGGCATATTCCTCAAAAAGCCGTTAATATTCGCGAAACCTTCTTAGGCCAAACCTTAGCCCAACTGCGTCATCAGGTGTCCGTTGCTGCGGGTTTTCCTGTGATTCTTTCCCTACACCAAACCGAGAAAACCCTCAGTTTTGTCCAACGAGAGGATCTTAACACTATTTCTCAACAAGGGCCAGCAACTCCCGATCACGTCATTCGCACTAAACGAACCCCGTTACTAGGAAGGAACGTACAGGGGTATGTAACACAGTATGAAACCTACTTTAAAACCCATTTAGCCCAGGCTAAGGACAGCAAAACAATGGTTGATCCGGCACCGAGAGTAATTTTAGATCCAGAGTTGGGGTTATGTGCGATCGGGAAAAATGCCAAAGGTGCGGCTATTGTAGCTGATATTTACGATCATACCATCGATATTATCCAACGGGGGAGCTTGTTGGGCGGTTATCAAGCGTTACCTTCTCAAGATATCTTTGATGTGGAATACTGGGAACTCGAACAAGCAAAACTGGCCAAAGGAGGGCAAACCCCCCCATTGACGGGAGAAGTGGCTATTGTAACCGGGGCTGCTTCTGGTATTGGGAAAGCTTGTGTGGAGTCTCTGCTGAAACGAGGGGCTGCAGTGGTTGGGTTAGATATTAATGAAGCGATTACAGACTTACACAAAGGACTAGACTTCTGTGGACTGGTTTGCGACCTCACCGATGAAAGGGCTATTCAGCAAGCCTTAGAGACGGCAGTAAGACGGTTTGGGGGTATTGATATGGTGATTCTCAATGCAGGTATTTTCCCCGCTAGTAGCCCCATTTCCGCCTTGTCTACGGAACAATGGCGACGCATTATGAGTATTAATCTGGATGCTAATCTCGTTTTAATGCGAGAGGTTCACCCCTTCTTAAAAATGGCTCCTAAGGGGGGTAGAATGGTGGTTATTGGCTCGAAAAATGTTCCTGCACCGGGGCCGGGGGCTGCTGCTTATTCTTCCTCTAAAGCTGCGTTAAATCAGTTGACCCGTGTGGCTGCTTTAGAATGGGGTAAGGATAAGATTCGTATTAATTCTATTCATCCTAACGGGGTGTTTGATACGGCTATTTGGACAGACGAAGTGTTAGAAACTCGGGCAAAAAATTATGGTTTAACGGTTGAAGACTATAAGACGAATAATGTTTTGAAAGTGGAAGTTACCAGTCATGATGTGGCGGAGTTAGCTGCGATTATGTGCGATCGCTTATTTGAGAAAACAACCGCAGCACAAGTTCCTTTAGATGGAGGGAATGAACGGGTTATTTAGTTTTAATTTTTCTCTTTTATCAATCCTAAATCAACTAACTCACTCGCCATTAACTGAGGAGAAACTATTTTTACTCCTGAAATTGATTCACCAAAAAGAAAGCCAAAATCTTTCTTATCGCCAGTTAGTAAGTGGGTACATTGAACAGCAATTGCTCCAGCTAAAATCGGAATGTCTTTTTCTCGAAGGGTAACAGGTAAATCGAGTATGAGAGAATTATTTATAGTAATTTTTTCTAAAAGTAGGAATTCTAGTTGTTCCATTGAGCCAAATTTTTTAGCTGTAATATTTCTTTTTGCTTCTTCTATCGCATAAGAGTTAGTAATACAAGTTCCATTATTTTGGATAATATTAACTAATTTTCTAATACGACTTTGTTCAACCGATGAGCTAAAGAGAATATTTGCATCAAGAAAAACTTTCACCCTAATTCAAATCCCTCAAGTTCTTTTTCATTCGACTGATTAAATTCAAGAACCCTCTCATCTGAGTAAATTTCTATAGGAAAAGTGGCACAGGCACGAATTAGAAGACCCTCTGAGCTTTCTTCGATCACCACTCGATCGGCACCTTCTAAACCGTATTTAGTTCTGAGGTCTTTAGGTAGAGTTAAAGTCCCACTTTCATTGATAGACACAATTCTTTCCATAACTTGATTTTTTGAATTGCTAAAGTTCTAGTATATAGTATTTTCAGTTCTGTTGCCGAGTTAGCTGCGATTATGTGCGATCTAAAGGTTCTGGTTTTCCTATCCCTTGAAATGGATCTTTCATCACCTCTGTCACTAAAT
>JASJDD010000155.1 GCA_030065735.1 Crocosphaera sp. | reverse complement strand
ACAACCACCGCCATTTTAGTCATTGGTGGCGCAGAAGACAAAGTGCATGGTAAAGAAATTCTGCACACCTTTTGGTTTCGTTCAGGTGGCACCAATGCTACCATAGCCATCATTCCCTCTGCTTCGAGAGAACCGGTCTTAATCGGGGAAAGATACCAGAGTATCTTTGAAGAAATGGGAGCCAAATATGTCAAAGTCCTAGACATCCGCGATCGCGATCAAGGGAATGACTCCTACTTGAAACAATACGTCGAAGAATGTACAGGGGTATTCATGACAGGAGGAGACCAACTGAGACTGTGTGGCCTGTTGTCCGATACACCCCTGATGGAAAGGATACGGCAACGAGTACAACTCGGTCAAATCTCTTTAGCCGGAACCAGTGCCGGAGCAGCTGTGATGGGACATCACATGATTGCGGGGGGGAGTAGTGGTGAATCTCCTAACCGAGCTTTAGTGGATATGGCCATGGGACTGGGTATCATTCCTGAGATTATTGTCGATCAACACTTTCACAACCGCAACCGTATGTCCCGTTTGTTAAGCGCCTTATCAACCCATCCCGAAAAACTCGGCATTGGTATTGATGAAGACACCTGCGCCCTGTTTGAACGAGATGGCCTAATCCGCATCGTGGGCAAAGGAACTGTTACCATTATTGATGGTCGCGATATGAGTTACACCAATCAAGCACAAATCGCAGCCACAGAGCCTTTAAGTCTCCATAACTTAAGAGTCAACATCTTATCCCACGGAGACTGCTATCATCTACATCAACATCAATGTATTGCTAAAATTAGCAACCCAATACAGTAAAAAAAAATAAAAAATTGTTCAACCTGAACAGATATAAACCCTAATGAAGCGACAAGATCATTAGGATATCGCTTCTGTGTCCTCAAGCGTGCTTTTCTCAAGAAACAGCGAGTATGAAAATATTAAAAACCCTAACCCTACGCGGCCCCAATTATTGGAGTATTAGGCGCAAGAAGTTGATTGTGATGCGCCTAGACTTGGAGGATCTCGCTGAAAAACCCTCAAACCAGATTCCTGGCTTTTACGAAGGCTTAGTGGCGGTACTCCCCAGTTTAGTAGAGCATTTTTGTTCCCCTGGACATCGGGGCGGTTTCTTAGAACGAGTTAAACAAGGGACTTATATGGGGCATATTATTGAACATGTTGCCCTAGAACTACAAGAATTAACCAAAATGCCAGTGGGGTTTGGTCGCACGAGAGAAACGGCCACACCAGGAGTCTATAACGTCGTTTTTGAATATGTCGATGAACAAGCCGGTCGTTATGCAGGAAGGGCTGCGGTGCGTCTGTGTCAGTCTATCGTAGACACAGGAACCTATCCCCTCAAAGAACTCGAACAGGATCTCAGTGATTTACGAGATTTACAAGCCAATGCTTCCTTGGGACCGTCTACCCAAACCCTCGTCACCGAAGCAGAAGCCAGAAATATTCCTTGGATGCCCCTCAGTGCAAGAGCGATGGTCCAGTTAGGCTATGGGATCTATCAGAAGCGTATTCAAGCCACACTAAGCGACTATTCCGGTATTCTAGCTGTGGAATTGGCCTGTGATAAAGAAGGTACCAAAACTATTCTCCAAGATGCTGGGGTTCCTGTTCCCAGAGGCACCACCATCGAATTTTTTGAAGAACTAGAAAGCGCGATCGCCGATGTCGGGGGTTATCCCATTGTCATTAAACCCCTCGACGGTAATCATGGCCGAGGCATCACCATCGATATTAACAGTTGGGAAGACGCAGAAGGAGCCTACGATCTCGCCAGCAAAGAGTCAAAAACGCGGACGGTTATTGTCGAACGGTTCTACAAAGGCAGTGATCACCGTCTGTTAGTCATTAACGGCAAATTAGTCGCAGTGGCTGAACGGGTTCCGGCTCATGTGATAGGAGATGATCAACATACGATTGAAGAATTAATCGAAATAACCAACGAAGATCCCAGACGGGGAGAAGGACACGATAACGTTTTAACCAAGATTAAGGTCGATCAAACCGTTTTAGCTATCCTGGAAAAACAAGGATTACGTTTAGAAACCATTTTAGACAAAGGAGAAATCGCCTATTTACGAGCAACCGCTAACCTCAGTACCGGCGGCATCGCCATCGATCGCACCGACGACATCCACCCAGAAAACCTCTGGATGGCCGAACGGGTCGCCAAAATAATTGGCCTTGACATAATGGGCATTGATGTGGTAACACCTGATATTAGCCAACCCCTCAGAGCCGTAGAGGGGGTGATTGTGGAAGTGAATGCAGCCCCAGGGTTTCGGATGCACGTCGCGCCCTCTCAAGGGTTATCCCGCAACGTGGCCGCCCCAGTGATGGATATGCTCTTTCCCCCCGATACCCCCAGTCGTATCCCTATTGTCGCTATTACAGGAACCAATGGGAAAACAACCACTACCCGTTTAACCGCCCATATCTATCGGCAAACCGGAAAGGTGGTGGGCTATACCAGTACAGACGGGGTTTATATTGGGGACTATTTAGTGGAAAAGGGAGATAATACCGGTCCGTTTAGTGCTGCGATGATCTTGAAAGACCCCACCGTCGAAGTGGCTATCTTAGAAAGTGCCAGAGGGGGAATCTTGCGATCGGGATTGGCCTTTGATAGTTGTGATGTCGGTATTGTGTTGAATGTGGCCGCTGATCATCTGGGGTTAGGGGACATTAATACCATCGAACAAATGGCTAGGGTAAAAGGAGTGATTGCTGAGGTGGTACACGCCGATGGTCATGCTGTGCTGAATGCGGATGATCCGTTGGTGGCAGCCATGACTGAACAAGTCAAAGGGAAAATAGCTTATTTTTCCATGAACCCTGATAACGAAATCATCCAAAACCATTTACGACGGGATGGGTTAGCTGCCGTTTATGAGAATGGTTATCTTTCTATTTTAGAAGGACAATTTACCCTGAGAATTGAAAAAGCCGTTAATGTACCGATGACGATGGGGGGAATGGCCCCATTTATGATTGCTAATGCGTTAGCTGCTTGCGTTGCTGCCTTTTCTCAAGGGGTCGATATCGAAAATATTAGACAAGGGGTGAGAACCTTTAAAGCCTCAGCGCAACAAACCCCCGGACGCATGAATCTCTTTAATTTGGGCCAGTATCACGCCTTGGTTGATTATGCCCATAACCCCGCTGGTTACGAAGCGGTAGGTGAGTTTGTTAAAAACTGGCAAGGACAACGGTTAGGGGTGGTTGGAGGTCCAGGCGATCGCCGTGATGAAGATTTAATTCTCTTAGGTCAAATTGCTGCTAGGGTCTTTGATCGCATTATTGTCAAAGAAGACGATGATAAACGAGGCCGCGATCGCTCAGAAGCTGCGGATTTAATTATTAAGGGTATTTTAGAAGAAAAGCCCCAAGCTGATTATGAAGCGATTTTGGATGAGACAGAAGCCATCGAATCTGGCTTGGATAAGGTGGATAAAGGAGGTTTAGTGGTTATTTTTCCTGAAAGTGTAACTAGGGCTATTTCCTTGATTAATCAGCGTAATCCAATTTAACGAAGTCAGAAGTTCCTCACTACTACCATGCGCTATCGCACAGAAGTCAGAAGTTCCTCGGCACAATATCCATTAAGGCGGATTTAATTGTAGGATATTGGTATTGAAATCCTAATCCTAGTGTTTCTTTAGGCAGGACTTGTTGACCCTCTAAAACGACTTTTGATCCCTCTCCTAAGAGAACTTCTAAAGCAAAATCTGGAACCGGTAACCAAGAGGGTCGGTTCATCACGTCTCCTAAAGTTTCACATAGCTCATTCATTCGCACAGGATTGGGGGCTGTCGCATTAAAAGTTCCCACAATACCTGTCCGTTTTAAAGACTCTTTAATTAACTGTACTAAATCATCAATATGAATCCAAGAAAACCACTGACGACCACTTCCTATGGGTCCGCCGGCAAATAGTTTAAACGGTGGAATCATCTTAGCTAAAGCCCCTCCATTGCCTAAAACAATACCAATACGCAAAATAACTAAACGCACATTGACTTTTTTTACTTCTTGTGCTTCACTTTCCCAAGCTTGACACACTTCGGCTAAAAAATCTTCACCAGGAGAGCTATTTTCATCAAAGGTTTTGGTTTCGCTCGTACCATAATAACCAATAGCAGAAGGATTGATTAAAACCGAAGGTTTATCTTTTGCTTTACTAATAGCTTCGACAATTTTTCGGGTTCCTAACTGACGACTTTCTAAGATGGCTTTTTTATGTTCAGGACTCCATCTTTCTGCAATGGGTTCTCCTGCCAAATTAATGACAGCATCACACCCCGAAATTTTATCTTGCCATTCCCCTGATTCTGTGGCATTGTAAGGAACAATTTCGACATTGGGGAAAGTAGAAGTAGGGTAAATGGTTTGGGCCCGATTAACATTTCTTGTGAAGATTATAAATTGATGACCTTCATCTTTTAAGCTATTGACTAATCGAGTTCCTACAAATCCAGTTGCGCCAGTAATTGCAATTTTCATTGTTTAAATAATTGTTGTTATACTTCTTAGCATAACTGATCAAAGAGTCCTGATTCAATATTTAGTACATAATTACCGTAAATAGCAAAATTGCAGTAAAATCTAAGATGTTGTGTTATTACATTGATCATGGTTGTTAGTCAAACCCTTCCTCCCCAAAATATTGAAGCAGAAGAATCTATTTTAGGGGGTATTTTACTGGATCCTGAAGCAATGGGACGGGTGGTAGATTTAATCACTTCAGAAGCATTTTATGTACAGTCCCATAAAGAAATTTATCAAGCAGCATTAAAATTATATGGACAGGGACAACCTACGGATTTTTTAACGGTTAAAAGTACCTTAGAAGATCATCATTTATTGGAACAAGTTGGAGGATTGAATAAGTTAACTCAGTTATTAGATAGAACGGTTTCGGCGGTGAATATTGACCGTTACGCAGCTTTGGTAATGGATAAATATTTACGTCGTCAATTGATTGCTGCGGGTCATGAAATTGTTGATTTAGGATTTGAAACCACCCAAGAGTTAGAAATTGTTTTAGATGAGTCAGAAAAGAAGATTTTTGCTTTAACTCAAAAGCGTCCCCAAGAGGGATTAATTCATATTTCTGATACTATGATTAAAACATTTAATGAGTTAGAAAAACTCCAGGAACAAACTGCCCTTCCTGGGATAGAAACCGGTTTTTATGACTTAGATGCTATGACAGGAGGACTGCAACGTTCTGATTTAATTATAATAGCTGGTCGTCCATCAATGGGCAAGACGGCCTTTGGCTTAGGTGTGGCTGCAAATATTGCTAAACAGTTTGATTTACCGGTGGCAATGTTTAGTTTAGAAATGTCAAAGGAACAGCTTTCTATGCGTTTATTAGCAGCAGAAGCAGGAATCGAAAGTAACCGTTTACGTTCAGGAAGATTTGTTCAAAATGATCATGAAAAGATTAGTATTGCCATGGGAACATTATCAAATTTACCTATTTATATCGACGATGCTGCTAATATTACAGTGACACAAATTCGATCCCAAGTTCGCCGTTTATTAGCTGAAAGAAAAGGAGAATTTGGTTTAGTCTTAATCGATTATTTACAGTTAATGGAGGGGGCAGGTAGTGAAAATAGAGTCCAAGAATTATCAAAAATTACCCGTTCTTTAAAGGGTTTAGCCCGTGAAATTAAAGCCCCTGTTATTGCCTTATCTCAGTTAAGTCGTGCGGTTGAATCTAGGAATAATAAACGGCCTATGATGTCAGATTTACGAGAAAGTGGTGCTATTGAACAAGATGCAGATTTAATTATGATGTTATATCGGGATGAATATTATAATCCTGATACGGTAGATAGAGGGGTAGCTGAAATTATTTTAACCAAGCATCGTAATGGACCAACGGGAACCGTTAGGCTATTATTTCAACCAGAATTAACTAAATTTTTAAATATGCAAACCAGTTCTAATTATTCATGAAATTTGCCTGTTTTCTTCCTTTAGAAATTAGTACCATTACTAAAAATTTAAACAGTACAGTAACAGCTAATGTCAAAGATAAGAATTCTCCTGGACTTGTTTTTAATTCTTTACTTTTCCAGCGTTGAGGATGACTATACAAAAGATGAATCAATTTTGTGTGTTGTTGTAATGTTAATTGATTAAACTTGATTTTAATTTGATACTGATGGTTATTTCGATTTTCTCCTATTAAATGACTATTAACCTTTAAGTCATCTAATTTTAAAATAAATTGTGAAGCAAGATAGTTTTGAGAATAAACTAAAATAGTTGCTCCTTCTTCAGATATCTCTAAACTTTCACCGAAAATTACTCGGTTAGGTTCAATCAGTTGAATCTTTTTTCTAATGGGAAAACTATCATATACACTAGGTTTAGGTTTATCGAGAAATGCTAATAAAGCAACGGCAACGACTAATAAATTATAAGCACTCCAATAAATAGTAAAATTGATACCCATAATTGTTTTTGAACTGTTTAATAAACTAATACTTAAACTAATCAAATTAAGGATAAAAAATAACATCAGTGGCCATGCTAGTTTAAAATTATAAAGAGAATGTTGACGGGAAATTCCTTTTGGAGTAACTCTAAATTGACTACTAAAAGGTTTTAACATTACCTGAATCGTATTATAAGCAATAGGAAAACAACCAATTAAAGTATAGACATCAGAAAAAATAATTGATCGTGTTCTATCACTTAACCAATGAAATACAATAACTTGGGTAATATAATAAGGTAAAAAGACATAAATAAACTCATCATAGCTAATTTTAATAAAAATAATCTGAAAAATAGAATATAGAAAGGGGAGTGTTAAAAAGATACAACGAGGAATGACATTAAACCAGTTTAATATTCCTTCTAAATGGGCTAATCTTTGCCTTATATTCAGGTTGGGAATGGTTAAAGGATTTTCTTTGATAAAAAAAGCTTGTAAGGTTCCTCTTCCCCATCTTAATCTTTGGGAAATATGGGACGAAATGCTTTCTGCTGCTAAACCAGCACTGAGTTTTTCAGATAAATAAATAACCTCATAACCTTGAGATGATAACCGAATTCCTGTGAAGTAATCTTCACTAATCGATTCAGTAACAAATCCCCCAACTTCTTCTAAATAACTACGTCTCACCACAAAAGAAGTTCCTGCACAAAGAACACTCCTAACTCCATCTTTCATAAGTTGAGTTTGACGATAAAAGACTTCTTCTTCTGGATTTAAAATATGTTCTAATCCTAAATTTCTGGACACAGGATCAGCATTATAAAAGGTTTGAGGCGTTTGTAATAAAGCAATTTTAGGATTCTGAAAAAAGCCAATAGTTCGTTCTAAAAAGTTAGTGGTTGGAATAAAATCAGCATCAAAAACAACAATTAATTCTCCATTAGTCTTAGTCAAAGCATTATTCAGATTTCCTGCTTTTGCATGACTATTATCTAAACGACTAATATAATGACATCCTAATTTTTTCGCTAATTGTTTAACTTCCTCTCGATTGGTATCATCTAACACATAAATTTTTTTATGTTTATAGTTTAATAATGTACAGCCAATGATTGTTCGTTTTAAAATAAAGATGGACTCATTATAAGTAGGAATTAAAATGTCAACAGAAGGAAAATATTGCTCATCAATAACCTGCTGACTATAATAATCAGCTTCTCGTTTGCGATCTTTAAGATTATACATTAAATATAACTGCAGCAAACTACTAAATATGACTAGCAACTCCATTAAAAATAAACTAATACTAAAAATTCCATCTATGGGGTTAGATAAATTTAAACTTGATAGGGATCGCCAATATAAATAACGAAAGGTTAACCCAATTAAAATAGTAACAATTAATCCCCTTGACCAAGATTTAGGATTAGGAGATAATTTCATAATAATTTGAGTTAAAATAACTAGAAAAATTGTCGGTAAATATAAACAAATCTTTTCTGTTGAGATAGTTAACTCCTCTAACCATTCTAATGAAGCAATGGCTATTAAAAAGCCCACTACTGCTAATAATATAAAAATGGGATACCGTTGAGATAAATTGCTTCTCAGCAATTGTAATACAGATTGTTTCTGAGTTGTTCGATCCCGATACCGATTAAAACTTCTAAACATAAGTGATTAGAGATAGATAAGAGTGCTATTTCTATTCTAATCATTCAAAACTTAAATTTTGTTAAGAAAAAGATGAGAATGACTTAAATCAGTAAATACACAGAAACTGTGCCAACAAATTAGATAATTTGTATCTTATTTGACTAAAATTCTAAGCATGAAAAAGGTGGGACGATCCCACCCCCAAAAACGCAGGCTATATATTTATTATCCCATGATATTCGTAAAGAAATCAATAGTTTCTTTTAAAATCATGACAAATTGATCAATCTCTTCATAAGTGTTATAAAAATATAAACTAACTCTAGCACTTCCTGAAGCATCAAATAAACGGTGTAACGGTTGGGTACAGTGGTGTCCGGAACGAATGGCAACCCCTTCATGATCTAAAAGCGTTGATAAGTCACTTCCATGTATTCCTTCTATATTAAATGCTGCTAATGTTGCCCTTCCTTTCCCTTCTTTTGTGGGTAATGGTCCATAAATTCTTAGGTTAGGAATTTCTGTTAGTTTCCTAAACAAATAAGCGGTTAATTCTTCTTCATAAGCATGAATTTTATCCATACCAATATGAGTTAAATAATCAACGGCTGCCCCTAAAGCGATCGCTTCTCCAATGGCAGGGGTTCCAGCTTCAAATTTATGGGGTAATTCTCCGCAGGTAAAGCCATCAAAAAAGACTTCATTAATCATTTCTCCTCCCCCTAAAAAGGGAGGCATTTCTTCTAAAATTTCTCGTTTTCCATACAAAAAACCAACCCCAGAGGGTCCACACATTTTATGGCCACTGGCCACTAACCAATCACAGTCCATTTCCTGTACATTAATCGGCAGATGAGGAACACTTTGACAAGCATCAATTAATACTTTTACTCCCTTTTCATGGGATAATTTAATCACTTCTTCAACGGGATTAATACAGCCTAATGTGTTAGAAACATGAACAACAGTGACTAATTTTGTTTTCTCAGATAACAAGGATTTAAAAGCTTCTAAGTCAAAGTCTTCATTATCTGTTAAGGGTACATATTTAATCACTGCTCCTGTTTGTTTAGCAATGATTTGCCAAGGCACAAAATTACTATGATGTTCCATCACTGAAGTAATAATTTCATCCCCTGGTTTGAGATGATTTAACCCCCAACTATAAGCCACTAAATTGATAGCTTCTGTTGCATTTCTGGTAAAAATAATTTCCTGTCGAGAACCAGCATTAATAAACTTTGCTATCTTATCTCTTGCCCCTTCATAAGCTTCTGTTGCCCTCACACTTAAACTGTGGGCCCCACGATGTACATTAGCATTATCTTTTTCGTAATAATGACGTAAAGCATCGAGTACCGCCACTGGTTTTTGAGAGGTGGCAGCATTATCTAAATAAACTAAGGGTTTACCGTGAATTTCTTGGTGTAAAATAGGAAAGTCCTTACGGACTTTTGCAGCTAGAGTTTTTTCTTGGATAGCAGTCATAATTAAATTTAGAAGTTTGAAGCTTGTACTGAGGGAAGACGAAATATCATAAGTCAGAAGTTTTCTTATCGTTAGAGAACTATTTTACGCCTCGATGGTACGACAAACCACACATTGAGTTAATCGTTGTTGCAGAGATTTAAGGGAAATTTGTTCTAAAATTTCAGCAGCGAAAGCATCAATTAAAAGATGGCGAGCATCCCTTTCATTTAAGCCTCGACTTTGTAAATAAAATAGTTCATCGGCTTCTAATTGACTAATGGTTGCCCCGTGGGAACATTTCACATTGTCGGCTGTAATTTGTAGTTCTGGTTTGGTATTAATTCGGGCTTTAGGTGATAGTAATAAGTTACGATTTAGTTGAGTTGCATTGGTCATTTGTGCGGGTTTTGGCACGAATATTTTACCATTAAAAATGCCATGTCCATTACCATCAATAATACATTTATGTAATTGATGAGTAACCCCATAAGGGTGATTTAAACAAACGGCAGTATGAGTATCAGCTATTTGTTGATTATCAATCATGGTTAACCCGTTAAGATGGCTTTGAGTTTGGGTTCCATTTTGCCAAATTTGTAGGCTATGACGGGATACTTTTGCTCCTAAATTTACCTCATTGCAAGTGTAGCAACTATCTTGATTTTGTGTAATGGCACTTCTTCCTATATGAAAGCTATCCCCTAATTCTCTTTGAATGCGATTATGATTGATGTGAGCATTATTATCTAACCAAATCTCGGTAACAGAATTAGTAAAATAAGGATGATTTTGTTGCTCATCTGAACAATGTTCTGTTACCGTGCCATAATACTCAACCAAAGAAGCACTAGATCCGGTTTCTGCTATAACTAAAGTTCGGGGTTGGATCAAACTCGGTGTATCATTTCCAACTGCAAGAAATAGCAATTGAATGGGAGTTTCTACAGCAATATTTTTCTTAATCCAAATGACAGCAGCATCCTTAAACCCTGCCGTATTTAAAGCGGTGAATGTGTCTTTTTCTCCTTCTTGTTTGCCTAAATAGTTGACAATTTTACCTTTTTGTGCGTCAGATAAATGACTTAAGTTGCCAACATACACATCTGGGGGTAATGCAGACACATTGGACAATTCAGAAACGTATTCCCCATTAACAAAAACAATATAACTTTGTTTGGTTTCAGGTAAAATAAAATTATCAATAATATTCTGGGTAACTGTCTCAGTTTTCGCTATTGTCAAGTCTAACTGATAGAGTTCCGAGAGATCCGTAAACCGCCATTCCTCATCCTTTTTCGTAGGAAGGGTTAATTCTTTGACTTGAGAAACGGCATTTTTTCGTAGCGTTTGCAGATAGTCAGTGTCAATGATGGGAGAATTCCCTTGACACTGTTGTAATAACTTATTTAGGTAGGTTTCTGAACTGATTTTGTCGAGGGTTGGGTTATTCATGCAGTTATAGTCAATAATCGGCAGTTACAGTCTCTCTTGATGCAGGTTTTTTCTGTCTTCAATATTGAGGGATTAGGTCAATTAACCTGAATCTATACCCATCTTACAATACTTTAGAAACATTTTTGTTGTTAAAGTTGCTTTTTGCGATGGGCTAACTATCAATACTGCTCGGCCCGCGAAAAATTGTCTGTTCTATATCCAAAATTTCCCTGCAGCCGGAGAAATCGTCATTTTTGACCGCAGTTGGTATACTGACATCTTGCACCTTCAAACTCAATCCTAATTTTGTCTGAGGCAGGAGTGGAAAGGCAGTAGGCAGGAGGTTTAATATATAGCAGAAGAGTAAAATTATCGAT
>JASJDD010000154.1 GCA_030065735.1 Crocosphaera sp. | reverse complement strand
GCCATAAAGTCCTATCCAAAAATTACTATGTCTTCGGTCACGTCTTGATTTTTCAGTTAGACGAGCAATATATTTTCCTTGATTGGTTTGTCGAAATGTTTTGCCTTTTAAAGAAGTAGCAGTGTAAGCGATCGCTATTAATAAAATCAAAGAAGTTAATCGTTTATTATTGGCTTTACTTCCCTCTAAATTATAGCCACCCGTTTTACAATCTTTGAACATAGCTTCAATATCTGCCCTAGCTCGATAGACTTTTAAGACCTCTGATAAACTATCTAAATTGGTTAAGATAAACCAAGGCTCTTTCTCCTGTTTCCCCTTGTATTTTCTTTTCCAATATGCTCCCACATTAAAGTTTCCAAACCCTTTATTTTTAGTGACTGAAACTCCAGTTAAAAACATCTTCATTCCAGGTTTCATTCCTAACTGGGAAAAAGTTTGATAGTCTGAAAGTTCTTTTTTATGGTTAGTTCCTTGTTTCTGACGAAAGGCAAAAAATAACCTTTGTTTCTTACTTTTTTGTTTCAGCCAATAAGCTAATTTGACACGATGAAATTCTCTATCCCCAAGAATTACTAATTCATACTCTCTTAATAAACAAAGAACAGGTTGAATTAATGCCTGTTGTTCAGATAATCTACTAGCTCCTTTTTTTTCTAAAAGTGTCCAATAGATGGGTAAAGCCCGCTTTTTCCAGATAACAGCAACCAGGAAAACGTTTTTATCTTTCCATTGCGTTCGGTCAATTGTTATAATGAGACGAGAGCCGATTTTAAATTCTTTACGAATAATAGCTTTAATCACAGGGAACCAGAATATGGGAACACTTAAAGCTGATAAGACTAGAAATCTCTGGATATGTTTTCGGCGACTTTGATAAAGAATTGGCAATGGGAAACAGGCTGCCAGTCTCTCTATTTTAACCTGTTTATGGACTGTTAGCAACCACAGTAAAATTCTTAAAGTTTCAAATTGTGTGGCTGTTAAATATTTGCTAAAATGGGATTCATAAACTGCTAAAAAGCTCATAATTTAAGTTGTAAAACGATTAAGAACAATCTGATTATTCTTACCATAAAATCGGATTGTTTTCTCTCTTCTTGGGGTTGACTAAAAAATCAACAAAATTTGGGGGGGAGAGGTGGCATTTGCCACCTCTCCCCCCCACTACAAGAATGATTATCATTATCATTATCGTTCATTCTCAATAAGCCCTCTGGTTGCTGACAATTGTTTAGGGTCGGGCAACAGGGAAAAACCGCTCTGGACTTACTTTTCAACCAACTTGTCACCCCGTGAGGAATTATCCCAAGTTGGAGTAACTTGATCAGGAGTCAATTTAGGGATAGACGGCTCGTCCAAACACATCGTACAGTATAATAGGCTATTTTTTAATTGAAGAGATAAAACAATGTTATTAGAGTTAAAACACTTTCAGATTCCCCCAGGAGAAAGAATCTTATTAAAAGAGGTTACTTGGGATGAATTTGAACAAATTTTAGAAGAATTAGGAGAACATAGAGCAAGTAAAATTGCTTATCATGATCATATTTTAGAAATTATGACCCCGTTACCTGAACATGAACGAAATAAAGAAATTATTAGTGATTTAATTAAAATTCTTTTAGAAGCGTTAGACATTGAATTTGATACATTAGGTTCAACTGCCTTTAAAAATGAATTGATGCAGCAAGGAATTGAACCTGATAATTGTTTTTATATTGAAAATGAAGCTAGAATAAGGGGAAAAGAGCGTTTAGATTTAACCGTTGACCCGCCTCCAGATTTAGCCTTAGAAATTGATGTTACTTCTCGGACTCATAGAGAAATTTATGCTTTATTAGGTGTTCCCGAATTATGGCGATTTGAGAAAGGAGAATTACAAATTAGTGTTTTAGAAAATGGCAATTATAAAGAGGTTGAATATAGTCCCCATTTTCCTCATTTTCCTCTTAAAAAGAACGTACCATACTATTTGCAAAAAATCAAGAAAATAGGAAGAAATAAAACCATTAAAGAGTTTAAACAATGGGTTAACGAACAATTAAAAAACTTGTAATCGTAGTTCGGAGTTTTGGTTACATAACTGATGACTGATAACTGTTCACTGTTCATTGATAACTTGAATACCATTACTAGATAACTTAGTGATCCAAAATTCCAAATTAGGATCTTCAATTTTTTGTCTCGCTATTTTTTTGATGGTTTTTGCTTCGGTTTGGGACTGACATAATGTAAATACAGTTGGACCTGATCCTGACATCATGGTTCCTAATCCTCCTGCTTGTTCTAAAATCTCTTTTAATTGGGCGACTTGGGGATATTTAGGTAGGACAACTTTTTCAAGATCATTGTGTAATAATTGTCCTATTTTTCCTCCATCTTTGTGACTAATTGCTTGCACAAACGGGCCAGAATGAATGTGAGAACTCCGAGATTGAATTCCCATACTATCATTAATATAACTCTCTCCAAATTGTTGCTTATAGGTTTTGTAAGCCCAAGGGGTAGAAACAGAAAGATTATTATATTTAGCGAGAACAACCCATAAACTGTCTAAATCTGGAATAGGATCTAATTTTTCCCCTCTCCCGGTAGCGATCGCCGTTCCACCACTCACACAAAATGGCACATCCGATCCCAATTTTTCTCCTAACCTTTGTAACTGGGGAATCGTTAATCCTAATTCCCATAATAAATCTAATCCTACTAATACAGCAGCCCCATCTGTCGAGCCTCCGGCTAATCCTGCAGCTACGGGAATTTGCTTATCAATAGTAATATCAACCCCGCCATAATTAGCGAAAGCTTGGGGAAATTGCTCGATCATTAATTGAGCCGCCCGATAAGCAATATTCGTCTTATCTAAGGGAACTAAAGGATGATTACAATGGAGATTAATTCCTTGAGTTCCTAGGGAGCGAATTTCGAGGCGATCGCTTAATTCAATACTTTGTAAAATCATTACCAATTCGTGATAACCATCAAGGCGATCGCCAATAATTTCTAGATATAAATTTATTTTAGCAGGGGCAATTAACTGATAAGTTCGCATTTTTAATTCCTGGGGTAATAAATCATGTTAACGTCTGTGGAATAGCACTAAAAAAAGTGAAAAACTTCCAAATTCTGACTTCTGACTTCTGACTTCTGACTTCTGACTTCTAACTTCCTTAACTTGCTCCCGCCTTTTTTAATAATTCAATCACATCAGGATAATTATTATATTCTGCTAAAGACAAAGCGGTATAGCCGCTTTGATTTTTTTCATCTAAATTAACATTGTCTGCTTCTAATAATACCTTAACGACATCAACGTAACCGCGATGAGATCCCCACATTAAAGCCGTTGCTCCGGTTTGATCCTTTAAGGTTACATTCGCTCCTGCATTAAGTAACAAACGTAACAGGGCAAGATTACCCTCATCGGCCGCCTTCATTAACCCTGTGCGTCCATTGGGTAATCTCGTGTTAGGGTTCGCTCCTCCATCCAATAAAACTTGAATAATGTCTAAGTTGCCGTTGGCGATCGCCAAAGTCAAAGGGGTTTCTCCATAATTTTTGCGGTTAGGATCAGCCCCATATTCTAGCAATTCTTGCACTATTTTTGTATATCCCTGTACTACTGCTAAAATCAGAGGGGTGTCTCCAAATTGGTTGCCCAAATGAACACTCGCCCCTCCTACTAATAATGCCTTGACTGCCTCTAAATGACCCTCTACGGTGGCATAATGTAAGGGGGTTTCTCCTTCCTCATCTTGTTGGTTAACCTCTGCTCCTGTGGCTAATAAGGCTTGGATAATGGCTGTTTTTCCCTCTGCAGCAGCTAGGGATAATAAGGTTTCTCCTTGAGAATCGGGGCTATTAATCTCGGTTTCGGGAGTCAATAGGACTTGAAACACTCTTAAACTGCCACAACGAATGGCGAAAACTAAGGCTTGTTGATAGGTTAATTCGGCTTCGCTATCAGGGAATAGGTGAATAACTTCGGGATGATCTCCTTTAATAGCCAGTTTTAAGGCAGTGTCACCTTGTTTATTGTGGTGATAGATATCAGCACCAGCAGCCATTAAATGGGTAACGATGTCTGTATGTCCCTTATAAGCAGCGATCATTAAGGCTGTGTTACCATCATCGTTTGTCTGGTTAACTTGTACCTGGGCTGCGATCAAATCTTGAACAATCTCAACTCGGTTGGCAGCTACCGCAAACATGAGGGCGGTTAAACCAGAAAAGGCTCGTTGTTGATTAACGTTTGCCCCTGCGGATAATAAACACTGTAAAACTTCTCTATGGCCTCTTTGGGCTGCGTACATCAAGGCACTGGTATTTTGTAAATCAGTGCCATTGACGTGCGCGCCTTGTTTTAATAAGGTTTCTACGGTTTGACAGTCTCCTTGTCGGGCCGCGTTAACCAGTTGGAAATCAAGCGGTGAAACCATACAACCGTTAGATGAAACTTAAGCAAACCTACTCACTCGGGTATGCCCTACCCTATTTGATTGTTACTTGCTCAAACCATTTGGAATAGCCGCTTTTTGCTTTTCTACCAGTGATGGTTAGAGATTTAGGCCTTACGGAGTGTCGCTTGTTTCCTGCGTCACCAAGGTCATCGACCTATGGAATAGGTTAACACAAATTCCCCCTAAAAGGGGGAGATTTTAAACCCAATTCTTCGATAAGTTTACTCGACTTATCACTCTTTGTCTAGGCATTTGAGCTTATCCAAGGAGAAATCCAGGAGTAGATATAGATTTTTCGCTTCTCTGTCGTGAAAACCGTACTTAAAACAGGTTGATCATTTTGGCAATATTTTGTTACATTTATTTACACAAGTTAATAAAAGTTTGTAAAGGAGCAAAAAGTTTATGTTAACCCTCGTCATTTCCTTATTAATCGTTGGTTGGGTAGCTGCTGCTGTGATTGGAACACAAGCCTATTTTCGGGGTGAACAGACCAAGACTATCCACGAGAGAAACTGGAACTCCGAGTCCTTTGAAACATTAGCTAAATCCGTAACAGGGAAAGAAATAGATAGCGATCGCGTTCCTGCTTTCGAGATCGATGCTTACGGAAGCAGTGACTTAGCTCAATAGATAATGCTAGGGTTAGGGAAGATTTTTCAACCCCTAACCCCTATTCTTGATTCTTGATAACAATCAGTTATCTGACCTTAACCTGAATTTGAAGTTATCAGGGAGGTCAGAATTTTTGTTTTTGGGGCGGCACTTTGGTAAACTCAGATAGAAACTTTGTTAAAGAAAACGTAATAATTTACTATTCATAGTAAGCTCTGATATAGTAAATCATTTTATAGATCAACGACTAATCAAGGTATTAATCAATGGTACTGTAGATTAGGCTAATTTGGATTATCCTAAATTCTTGAACCAAAATAATTAACCCCCTGCCAATTAAAATGATTCTTAGTGATAAGCTAACTCTTGATCATTCCAGCCTAAATAATACCGAATCTACCGAGACTGCAGATGCTGTGGACAGTTATCAGCGACAGAACAGCACTGCCTCTTTTTCCCAAGTGAACGAACCCCCGGAAAATCCTGGGGAAGACAGTAGGAGAAATGTAATCGTGCCAAATAACGTTGCGAGAATCAAAGTCATTGGGGTTGGTGGTGGCGGCTGCAATGCAGTTGATCGCATGATCGAAAGTGACTTAATGGGGGTTGAGTTTTGGACAATGAACACCGATGCTCAAGCCCTTACCCAGTCTTCCGCTCCTCACCGCTTACAAATCGGCAGAAAATTAACTAAAGGTTTAGGAGCCGGTGGCAATCCTAATATTGGTAAAGAGGCTGCGGTGGAGTCCCGTGATGAAATTGCTGAAGCCCTTGAAGATACAGATTTAGTCTTTATCACCGCCGGTATGGGTGGAGGGACGGGAACAGGGGCGGCTGCTATTGTGGCTGAAATTGCCAAAGAAAGGGGCTGTTTAACCGTAGGAGTTGTTACTCGTCCCTTTACCTTTGAAGGTCGACGGCGTATGGTACAAGCGAGTCAGGGTATTAGTGATCTGCAAAATAATGTCGACACCCTGATTGTTATCCCCAATAACCAATTATTACAAGTTATTTCCCCAGAAACGCCCCTAAGAGAAGCCTTCCTCGCTGCTGATAATGTCCTGAGACAAGGGGTTCAAGGAATTTCCGATATCATTACCATTCCTGGCTTAGTCAACGTGGACTTTGCCGATGTTCGCGCGGTCATGGCCGATGCCGGATCGGCGTTGATGGGGATTGGAGTCGGTTCGGGTAAATCCCGCGCCAATGATGCGGCTTCGTTGGCTATTTCTTCTCCCCTCTTAGAACATTCTATTCAAGGGGCAAAAGGGGTTGTCTTCAATATTACTGGCGGTAGTGATTTGAGTTTACATGAGGTCAACACCGCAGCAGAAACCATCTTTGAAGTGGTTGATCCTGATGCCAATATTATTTTTGGTGCAGTGATCGATGAACGGGTTCAAGGAGAAGTGATCGTCACAGTGATCGCTACTGGATTTACGGCGGAGGCTGAAAATACTCCCAATAATCAAAACACCTCAACTCCTAAGCGCAATGTATCCACTCCCAACCCCCCGAAAAAAGAAGAATTACCACCTCCTAAGCCAACGGGATTAGATATTCCCCCTTTTTTGCAGGATCGGCGTTTTCCTCGGGGATAGACCCTTAAGGAAGTCAGAAGTCAGAAGTCAGAAGTCAGAAGTTCCTCACTACGCTCCGGCGCTATCCCACAGAAGTTAGAATCAAAAAAGGTGAATTCATATTTTATTTTAGGGCGGCAATTTTCTGATTAATTTTTACTTCTGACTTCACACTTCTGACTTCTGACTTCTTGAAGCTCCGTCTCAAAAACGATTCGCCTTACAGCAGTTTCCAAATCAATAGATTAAACATAAAAGAACAAATTCCCCCCACACTCCCCACCCATCCCACACTTCCCCCACTCACTTAACCCAAATATTGATACACCCAATTGAAAACTGCTATTAAAAGGCGGGGTTTTAGACCCAATTATTTTTGATAAACATCGAAAATGAATCGTGACAATCAGCTAACATGGGGACTGGAGAGGACATTCTGGTAAAGAATTGATTTTCTTGTCTCTTTTTTTAGTGATTTTCTGATTGATTTGACCCTAACCTGTGCTATTTAAAGTTCGTTGTCGTCCTGCTTTTGCTGCCTTATTTGTGACCCTCAACCCAGGAGAAAAAATAACCATAAAAATGGGTTCTCTGATCAGTATGGATGGAGAGGTAACTGTCAAAACTGAGTTCTGTGGGTTTTGGTTCTCGGCATTACTGAGAAAATGTTTTGGGGGAACCGATATCTTTGTAGATTATTTGACTAACGAGACAGCCACTCCTGTAACAGTCGTGTTGAGTCAGGCAACTATTGGAGATATTGAGCGCATTGACTTATCCGAAGGCTCCCTTGTTTTACAACCAGGGGTTTTTTTAGCCTATACCAAAGGGGTCAAAATCAAAAATCGCTGGGCCGGGTTTGGCAGTTGGTTAGCTGGAGAAGGGTTATTGAAAACTAAATTTCAAGGTAAAGGACGAGTATTTATTGCAGCTTATGGGGGAATTATCAAAAAAACCATTTATCAGGATTTGGTGATGTCTCAGGGACATTTATTAGCCTATAGTTCCAAAACACGGCCAAAATACCGCAAGGAAGACGAGAAAGTTAATCTTATTGTTTCAGGATTGAAATCTAAAAATAAACGAACTCAAGGCACTTTAATTTATTATCAATCCCGTAATCTTCAGGGCTTAATTAATTATCTTCGCTCTTTGGTTTAGAAAGTTATTTTACCGACAATTTGGGTTTAAGTTCTACAATAACTGCAAGAACAATATTCCTGCTAAAACCCATCTTCCCCATCTTCTCACCCCTCCCACACTCCCCCAACTGAAATATTGATACACTGAATTGAAAACTGCTATCCAAGGGAAACTGAAACAAGGAATGAAAATAGGAATTGATCACGTCCATTTATATGTAAAGGACACAACTTACTGGAAAAAGTGGTTTATCAATATAATGGGTTTTTACTCCATCGCCGGTGGAAATAATGATCATACTTATACAGAAATTGTCAGAACAGGCAGCAACAAAAATCCCATTATTTTTGTCATTTCTTCTCCTTTATCTAGAAAAAGTCCTGTAGCTCAATATTTGGAAAATCATCCCCCTGGCGTTGCTGATCTGGCTTTTCAAGTCCATGATTTACAAAATATAGTTGCAAAAATCAAGCATTTTAATAATGGAACCGAAGAACCTATTCAAGAAATAAAATATCCTCAAGGTTATCTGAAATGGAGTAAAATTGTTCATAAAACTGGATTGACTCATAGTCTCTTTGAACGAGAAGGAAATACCCCGATTTTGCCGAACAATTGGATTCACCCAACCCCAATCAATGGGAGAAATAAAAGTTATTTTTTAGAGTTAGATCATTTGGTTTTAAATGTAGCAAAAGGCGACATGAAATCAACTATAGAATGGTATAAAAAAGTCTTAGGATTTCAAAAAAAACAATCCTTTAAAATAGAAACACCCCAATCAGGATTATATTCTCAAGTGATGTTTCATCCGATTGGTCATATACAATTACCTATTAATGAACCTATCTCTAAAAATTCCCAAATTCAAGAATTCTTAGATATTAATAATGGTTCGGGTATTCAACATATTGCTCTAAGAACCAATAAAATTACTGAAGTGACTCAACAATTGCGAACAAATGGCTTAACTTTTTTAAAAGTCCCTAATAGTTATTATGATCATTTAGTTAAAATCAATTTCAATTTAAAATTTCCCCCTGAAGAATGGCAGAAAATTGTTCAACAGAATATATTACTTGATCAAGAAGAAAAGCAAGAAAAAAAACCAGGTAATGAAAATCATCCTTTACTCTTACAAATATTTACCGAGCCAATTTTTGAACAACCCACTTTCTTTTTTGAAATCATTGAAAGAAGAGAAGAGGCAAGAGGGTTCGGTGAAGGGAATTTTAGGGCATTATTTGAAGCCATAGAAAGAGAACAACAGAAACGAGGAACCCTAATTAATTAATCTTGAAAAAATCTAAAAACATTCCCTTTGAGAGCATTTTTTATCCTAAAATAAAATGAGAGTCCCTGTTTCTAGCCGTCGAATGCCATCAAAAACTGCTAAAATCACCCCAGTTACCACCGAGGTTAATTCCCTATTCGTCTCCCCTACTCAAGTCATTCAAGGAGAGGGGATTATCTCCCAAGTAGGAAAAACTATTGCCCGTTTTGGTAAGCGTCCCCTAGTAATAGGAGGAAATCAGACCCTTGAACTCGTTGCTTCCTATTTAAAGCCGATTTTTAAACAATTTAACCTGACGGCGGTGTTTGATAGCTATGCCCCCGACTGTTCAGAAACTTCCCTAAAAACCCTTACCCAAGCTACCCAAAATCATCAAGCGGATTTCATGATTGGCGTTGGCGGGGGCAAAGCCTTAGACACTGCCAAACTACTCGCCCATCAGCAACAATTACCCATCGTTACCATTCCGACTTCTGGGGCAACTTGTGCCGCTTGGACAGCCCTTTCTAACGTCTATTCTAACCAAGGAGCGTTTCAATATGACGTGCCATTATTACGCTGTCCTGATTTATTGATCTTAGACTATAATCTGATTAAAACAGCCCCCAAACGTACCTTAGTAGCGGGTATTGGCGATGCGATCGCAAAATGGTACGAAGCGTCTGTTAGTAGTGGAAATTCTGAGGCAACTTTAACCATTGCAGCAGTACAACAAGCAAGGGTATTACGGGACATTCTCCTACAAAAATCGGCTAACGCTTTGGATAACATAGGAGGGGAAGACTGGCGAGAAGTGGTGAATGCAAGCGTCTTGTTAGCCGGGGTAATTGGCGGTTTAGGAGGGGCAAATTGCCGTACTGTGGCTGCCCATGCTGTCCATAATGGCTTAACTCATATTCCGGCAGCCCATCATGCCTTACACGGGGAAAAAGTAGCCTATGGTATCTTAGTGCAATTACGTCTAGAAGAGATGATACAGGGTAATCAATTAGCGGCCACGTCTCGGCAACAATTATTAAAATTTTATCAAGAGATTGGTTTACCAACAAGTTTAGAAGACTTAGGGTTATCTCAAGTTACGTTAGAAGAATTACGTCAGGCAGCAGTGGTAACTTGTCGTCCGAAGTCCGATATTCATCGTTTACCGTTTAAGGTATCACCAGAACAATTATTATCGGCCATGGTATCAACTTTGGTTGACAATTAAACCATTGACTATGGGTAAAAAACCATGAAATGGGAAGAGGTTTGTGAGCATAAACAGTTACAAGATTTGCCATTTAAGATTGAATTGAATAAATGGGGACAAATTGTCATGAGTCCCGTCAAGATTAAACATTCTTTTTATCAAGGAAGAATTCAACGGTTACTCGAATCTTTATTGGATACAGGAGAAGTAATGCCAGAATGCGCCATTAATACCTCTGATGGGGTAAAAGTGGCTGATGTAGTGTGGTGTTCAGAGAAACGATTTGATATCATTCAAGATGAAGTATCAGCTTCTATTGCGCCAGAAATTTGCATAGAAGTTAAATCAAGTGGTAATAGTTTTGATGAATTGCAATTTAAGAAAAACTTGTATTTAGAAGCTCAAGCTTTTGAAGTCTGGTTATGTGATGAACAAGGTAAAATTAAATTTTATAATCAACAAGGGGAATTAAATTACTCCTTATTAGTTGCTCATTTTCCCAAGGAAATTAAGCGATAGAATCATATTCTTACTCTTTTACTTTATTTTAAATAAACCTAGATAATATAAGTTTATATTACCTGTGAAACACAAGAATTTATTACCTAGAAATCCAATCATTGGTCATTTAGCTATTGCCGATCCTTATGATATTGTTTGCTATTATTTAGGTGGATTAATTGCGGGCATTTTTTGGCGACTGTACTATAAAATTGGTTTTGAATAAACCTAAAAAAAGTTACCTGCGATCGCTCTTTCCTCAATAGGAATAGAATCAATCACAGGTAAAAAATGTTATGGGTTAGTCGTCTTAGAATAAGCCTAAAGTTAAAGACTCATCAATGGGGAAAGTCGCACCAGCACCTAACCACAGTGTTACCACAGTTCCGAAGAGGAAAACAGCAGTAGCAACGGGACGACGGAAGGGGTTTTGAAACTTGTTGACACTTTCAATGAAAGGAACCAACAGTAAACCAAGGGGAACTGCTGCTTGACAAGCAATTCCTAATAATTTGTTGGGAAGAACTCGTAAAATCTGGAAAACGGGGTATAAATACCATTCCGGTAAAATTTCCAGGGGAGTGGCAAACGGATCAGCCGGTTCCCCAATTAAAGCGGGATCAAGTACCGCTAAACCGACTACTAAACCAAT
>JASJDD010000003.1 GCA_030065735.1 Crocosphaera sp. | reverse complement strand
GAATCTACCCCAGGAATGGGATGTGAGTTTCGCTTGCAATTAAGCACCAGCTTAGCTACCAGTCAGGTGTTAATTGTAGAAGTTAATGAAACTTCCTACGCCATGCCTTTAGAAGCAGTAGAAACCATGCTGCTTATCTCCCGTGATGATATCTTTGCCCTAGAAGGAACCCAAGCCATTACCTTTGGAGGTCAACCTGTATCCATTACTTGGTTAGTCGATCTCCTAGAATTACCCGTTACTGTTCCTACTTCTGCCAAAGCTATTGATACGGGTGCCAAGACTCTTTCTTGCATCATTTTAAAATTTGGCACCAACCGCTTGGGTATTCTCGTCGATGACATCCTTGACCAACAGGACATCGTCTTAAAACCCCAAAGCAAGTTACTCAAGCGTATTCGCAACATTAATGGTGCCACCATTCTTGGAGATGGGCAAGTTTGCATGGTTCTCAACCCTCAAGACTTGCTCAAATCCGTACAAGGGGGAGGCGGCGCAACCGTTTCCCAACAAACTCAGCAGAAACAGACAAAATCTAAACTGCTATTGGTGGAAGATTCCATCATCATTCGGACGCAAATGAAACGTTTATTAGAGGGGGCAGGTTATGACGTAACCATTGCTGTGGACGGATTAGAGGGCTTTAACAAATTGAGAGCCGGCCGTTTCGATGCAGTGGTTTCTGATGTAGAAATGCCTAATCTCAGTGGCTTAGACCTCACTGCCAAGATTCGCCAGTATCGAGAATATAACGAATTACCCATTATTCTCGTCACCACCTTGGCATCTGAAACCGATAAACGTCGAGGGGCGCAAGCAGGGGCGAATGCTTACCTAACCAAAGGTGATTTCGAGCAAAAAATCCTGATCGAGACGTTGAGACGGTTTATTTAGGAGTGTAGAAGTGCAGGAGTGTAGGAGATTTGATCTTCAAACTTGTTAACTATTCTGTTACCTAGCACGGACTTTGTCCGAACTCCCAAACTCCCAAACTCCCTACCACCCACCACCCAATAACTATTCAAATCGAGGTACAAAAAAATGTCAGACTCTAAAATCAAAGTTTTCTTAGTCGAAGATTCTCCCGTTGCTTTAGGACTGTATAAAAGACTCCTTCAATCTTGCCCAGAAGTTGAAATCGTAGGAACCGCCAGTGATGGGCAACAAGCCTTGTCTTTATTGCCCCAAGCAAAACCCCAAGTCATGGTAACAGACCTTCATATGCCCAATATGGATGGTATTGAATTAATCAAACAAGTTATGGCTAACTACCCCATGCCCATCTTAGTCTTAAGTAATGTTGTACAAAAAAGCGACATTGACAATCGATTTGAAGCCATGAAAGCAGGTGCATTAGAAATTATGCCCAAACCCCAAGGTGGATCAAGCGATGGAGAAGCACTTCAAAAAAATTTAGTCACTAAGATCAAAGTCTTGGCTAATAAAAAGGTTGTTGCTAAGCCTTTGAAGTAGGGTTAAGGAGTGTAGGAGTGTAGAAGTTCAGGAGTGCATTCGTTCAGAATACTTGATCTTGAAACTTATTAACTATTCTGTTGCGGACTCAAAGAGCGACGTAGTCTAGCACGGGCGAAAGCGCGCCCTCCTGAACTCTGTAATAACTTTAATTCGACTCTAACCAAAAATCATGAGCCAACCGCCTATTAAAGTTTTATTAGTTGAAGATTCTCCCGTAGCTTTAAACATTCTCCAAAGACTACTAAAATCTTGTCCTGAGATTGCGGTTGTTGGCACAGCGAGTAACGGAAAAGAAGCCCTAGGGTTGATTCCTAAGCTTAATCCCGAAGTGATTTGTACTGATCTCACGATGAAAGGCATGGATGGTTTAGAGTTGACGCAACAAGTCATGGCTAAATATCCTAGACCCATTTTAGTCATCAGTAATTCGGTACAAAAATATGACACGAAGAATGTTTTTAAACTCTTACAAGCGGGAGCATTAGATGTATTTCCTAAACCAAATACAGGTCTAGAATCAGATTATGAAAAAGTTAAAGAACAGTTATTAGATAAAATTAAAGTCATATCGGGAGTCAGTGTCTTTACGAAACCTCTTCGACAAACTGTTGCTTCTTCAATTAATACTAAATTATTATCTACTCAAACAGTCTCCACTTCTCAAGCAATCAAGAAGATATCAGAACAAGAGAAAGGAAACACTATTGCTTACTTAAAAGCAACTCAAGATATTGCTCCTTTTCCGGTTAAAGTCGTTGCTATTGGGGTTTCCACAGGGGGGCCAAGAGCATTAAATCAAGTTATCAGTCCACTGCCAAAAAACTTTCCCGTTCCCATTATTTGTACCCAACATATTAGTCCAGGTTTTTTAGAAGGATTAGTTAATTGGCTAGATGGAGAGTCTCAACTCAGAATTAAAATTGCTCAAAAAGGAGAGTATCCCCGACCTGGAACGGTTTATTTTGCTCCTGAAAATAGCCATTTACAACTGACATCTCAAGGTCAATTTATTCACACTTCTACAGAAGCAGTAGACGGACATTGTCCTTCAGCTACAGTTATGTTTCAATCAGTTGCTAAATTTTATGGTAGGAAAAGTCTGGGAATTTTATTAACAGGAATGGGAAGAGATGGAGCAACCGGAATGAAGGCGATCGCAGAAATAGGAGGAATGACAATTGCTCAAGATGAAAAAAGTTGTATCGTTTTTGGAATGCCTCAAGCAGCCATAGAAATAGGTGCTGCAAAACATATTCTTCCTCTCCAAGAAATCGCTCCTTTACTTACACAAATTCAGCAACCCTAGCAAGTCCAAATATAAGAATTGTTAAGTATCTAAACTACTAGAGTGAACTGACTGGGAGACGGGGAGACAATGAACAATAAACTAAACTCCGAACTCCTAAACTCCTAAACTCCTAAACTATCTAAACTCCCTAAAATGCTCAACCCAACCTCATTATCTTCAGACTTACAAACATCATTCCATCACTTACTCTCGAAGCGCACAGGTTTAGTCGTTCGAGACTCAGATCGAGAAACTTTCGTCAATAAACTGTTACTAAGAATAGAAGTTCTTAACTTATCTAACCCAAAAGATTACTATCTTTTTTTAAAAGATAACAGTCAAGAAAGCGAAAAAGAATGGCAATATCTTGTCGCATTGTTGACCAATAATGAAAGTTATTTTTTCCGAGATAAACAACAGCTTCAATTATTACAAGAGCATATTTTTCCAGAAATTATCGAGCGTAAGCAAATCGATAAAACAATTCGTGTTTGTAGTGCAGGATGTTCGACAGGGGAAGAACCTTATTCTTTGGCAATTCTGCTCAGTCAGCTTATTCCAAATTATCATAAATGGAACTTAGATATTTTAGGAGTAGATATTAATCAAGAAGCTCTTAGAAAAGCAAAAAACGGTGTTTATAACCCTTGGTCACTACGAGGGATTAGTCCATCAGTTATTCAAACTTACTTTAAGGAAGTAAAAAAACAATACCATCTAGATGATAATATCAAACGTATGGTACGGTTTCATTCTATCAATTTAGTCAAAGATTCTTTCTCTTTTGGAGAAATTGATTTATTTATTTGTCGAAATGTTTTTATCTATTTTAATTTAACAGCGATCGCCACAGTATTAGATAAACTCCATGCCTCTCTACATCCTCATGGCTATTTATTAACGGGACACACAGAACTATCGGGACAAAACTTACATAAGTTTACGGCAAAAGTTTTCTCTCAATCATTAATTTATCAACGTCGAGCCAATAATTCAATCCCAGAAAAAATCAATCACATACTAGCCGTTACTCATGAGAAACAAAATATTAGTAAGCCATTAATTACTCCGTTAACTCCTATTAAATTAACTCAGAAATCCCTAGCTTCTTCTTCTCTATCCTTAAAAAATAACCCTGTTTCTTCTATTGCTAAAACAGAGATTAAACAACTAACCAATGATCAACTTCTCAAAACAGCAGAAGACTTAATCAAAAAAGAGAGATATGATGCTGCCATAGAAAAAGTAAAGAAAGTGCTAAAAAATCATCCTAATAACTTTCAAGCTTATTATCTTTTGGCTCAAATATCTGCCAATAAAGGACTTTATGAAGAGGCTGTTACTAATGGAAATCGAGCTTTACAAATAGATTGCTTTGCCATTGCTCCTCATTATCTCTTAGCACAAATTGCTGAAGAAACAGGAAAACTCGAAGAAGCAAAATCCCTGTTGAAGAAAATTATTTATTTAGAGCCATCTTCTGTCGGAGCCTATCTAGATCTCAGTCACATTTATACACAAGAAGGAGATGACAAAAGAGCCGTTAAAATGTATCAAGAATCTTTGAACATATTGAAAAAATTACCACCTAATACCCCAATTGTAGAACGAGGAAATCGTACAGCCTCTCAATTATTATTTCAACTTCAGACAGCTAATTGGGTCGTTTAGCAAAAGTGTTGATAGCTATAACCCAGGTATAGCAGACATTTTAGACGTTTTCTGTTCGCAGCGATCGCAGGATAACTCCGGATAACTTAGCGGCATTAGAGGAAGTCCCATTTTCTCCCTCTGCTCCCCTTGCATCCCCTGCTCCCCCTGCTTGTCTCAACAGACAATTTTCCTTAACCGAGCAGTATTGCATGATATTAGCTATAACAAAAGAAAGAAATAATCAAGAGGTCAATATGTTAGAACTTGGTCAAGAATACTTTCCAGAAGATGAAGCACAAACCATTGAAGAATTAGTTAATATATTTGAATTTTTGATGAGAGATTATAAGTTTTCTCCCACTCCAAGAACTCAACATCCTAAAAGTCATGGTTATCTTCAAGGGGAGTTTATTATTGAGGAAAATATACCTGATCAATTAAAAGTAGGGATTTTTGCCAACCCAAAAACTTATCCGATGTGGGTTCGTTTTTCTAATGGTAGTGGTTTCTCCGATGAAAACGGTAATTTTCAACCGGATACAAGGGGAGATATTCGAGGAATTTCCATTAAATTAATGGGGGTTGAAGGGACGAAAGCGTTTGAAAATTCTGCGGTCAATGAACAAGATTTTATTGCAGTTAATACTCCCGTATTTTTTCTCAGAGATGCTAAAGCTTATTTAGATTTTTTTCCCGTTGTTAATGGAATTAGAGATGGAAAAATTACCATGAATGCAGATGGAACACCTCAACATATTCCTGATGAGTTAAAACCATCTTACGATGCGATCGCCTATTCTTTACCTTTATTAAATAATGTCCGAAGTCAGGTGATGACAAGTCCTTTAGAGGCCAATTATTGGAGTGCAACCCCTTATAAATTTGGGGATATTGCCATGAAATATGCTGTTTTTCCTCACATTGAAGGGGAACAGTTTAATATTGAAACAGCTAAGGACAAAACCAACTATTTACGAGAAGCAATGATTAAGCATTTAGCCGAAAAAGAAGCTTATTTTGACTTCTGTATTCAACTGCAAACCGATGCCGAAAAAATGCCTATTGAAGATCCGACAGTGTTATGGGATGAGAAAGAATCGCCTTTTATTAAAGTAGCGACTTTGAGGATTTTTCAACAGAAATTTAATACACAAGAACGGATAAAAATGGACGAAAAGCAGTCCTTTTCTCCTTGGAATTGTTTAGAAGAATATCGACCATTGGGAGGAGTTAATCGGGCGCGTAAAATTTATGCAGATATGGCTGATTTTCGTAATAAAATAAATCAAAAATGATTCTTGTATAAGCTTTAACCTTTCTCCATTAATAATTAAGCTAAGTCAAACAGTAAAATTTCAGTATCATTGCTAGTAGCAATTAGGTCAATTTTAGTTTCTTGAGTAATGGCAGCACCATCTCCACTGTTAACAGTTTGACCATTAATTTGTACTGAACCTTTGGCAGCTTGAATCCATAAAGATCGATTACTATTAATACTATAGTTAATGTGATCGCCTTTATTTAAAACAACAACATAAAGCTCCACATCCTGATTAATTTTGACAGAATCATCTTTCCCCCCACCAGAAGCAACTAATCTTAATTTTCCCTGTTTTTCTTCCGAAGGAAAATGCTTTTCTTCATAGCTAGGTTCCAGTCCCCGTGTGTTAGGAAGAATCCAAATTTGTAGTAAGTGAACTTGATCAGTTTTTGAAGCATTAAACTCGCTGTGAGCAATACCTGTTCCGGCAGACATTCGTTGTACGTCTCCTGGACGAATAATGGAAGTATTACCGATACTATCTTTATGTTGTAATGCACCATCTAAGATATAAGTAATAATTTCCATATCTTGGTGGCCGTGAGTACCAAAACCCTGGCCAGCTTCAATTTTATCTTCATTAATCACTCGCAAATTACCAAATCCCATGTAATTTGGGTCGTAATAGTTACCAAAAGAAAAAGTATGTTTACTATTAAGCCAACTCAGGTTAATGTGACCCCTTGCTTGACTAGGACGAATAGTAATCATATTCTTGACCACTCCTCTAGATTGAAATTGAATGTTTTTATTATGAATTGTTTTCTAAAAAAAGACAATGACGACATTAATTAAATTATTTCACGATATAATCAAATTAATGTTGTCATAGAAAACATAAAAATGATGCTACAGCAGATAACTAACCAAACTAAAAACAATATTATCTATCCTGATAGTGATGGTCAACCCATGGCCGATAATACAAAACAATTTCGATTAATTGTTACCATAAAAGAAAATTTAGAGTTATTATTTGTCGATAACCCTAATGTTTTCGTTGCGGGTGACTTGTTATGGTATCCGCTTGAAGGGAATAATAAACTACGACGCGCCCCTGATGTTATGGTAGTATTTGGTCGTCCCAAAGGTGATAGGGGTTCTTATAAACAATGGGAAGAAAATAACATCTCTCCTCAAGTTGTCTTTGAAATACTTTCCCCTGGTAATACGTTAGCAGAAATGAGCCAAAAATTTGAGTTTTATAATCGCTATGGAGTAGAAGAATATTATCTATATGATCCTGATAAAATTGATCTGTGTGGTTGGATAAGAGAAGAAAATAGGTTAAACTTAATTGAAACAATGGACGGCTGGATTAGTCCCTGTTTAAAAGTTCGGTTTGAAATGACTGAAAATAACTTACAATTATTTACCCCAATCGATGAACCTTTTTTAACCTATGTAGAATTAGGAAAATTAAAACAAGAAGCCGAAATAAGGGCAAAAAAAGCTGAATTAAAGGAACAAGAAGCCCAAGAAAAGGCAAAACAAGCTGAACTTAGGGCGCAAGAAGCTGAAGCTAAAGTTAAAGAACTAGAAGCTAAATTACGAGAATTAGGACAACTTTAAACTTTACAATTGATAACTAATAAATTATGATTACAACAATTTCTCAACCAATAACATTAGAAGAATTTTGGGACTGGTATCCCGACGGTTACGGACGTTACGAATTACACGATGGGGCTATTTTTGAGATGCAACCAATAGGAACTCATGAACAGGTAATTAGTTTTCTTACCATTAAGTTAGCGGTACAAATTGAAAAGCTTGGTCTTACTTATATGATACCCAAACAAGCTTTAATTAAGCCCCTTGATACCAATAAATCTGCTTATAACCCTGATGTACTTATTCTTGATCAATCTAACTTAAATAATGAACCTTTGTGGAAAACAAGGTCGACCATTACACAGGGAAAAACAGTCCCTTTAGTGATAGAAGTCGTTAGCAGTAATTGGGGTTATGATTATGGACATAAATTGATTGATTATGAAGCTTTAGGAATTGCTGAATATTGGATTGTTGATTATTTAGGGTTAGGAGGAAAGCGGTATATTGGTGATCCCAAAAAGCCGACTATTTCTATTTATCAATTGGTTGATGATGAATATCAAGTCCAACAATTTAGGGATAATAATACTCTAATGTCTCCGATTTTTCCTGATCTTAACTTAACAGCTAAACAAATATTTGATGTTGCTAATTAGTTGATAAAATACTTTTTAAAAAGTAATATTTTAATCTTCTTGTTGATTTCTGTTTAACATATTTTCTAAATCTTCCCAACTATTAATATTAAAAATACTGGCAATAATAGTATCTATCTTTGGACTAGATAGTTGTTCTATTTTTTGACTATTTTTTAAAGAAATTTTTCCTAATTTTTGTTGAAGTAATGTAATAATTAATTCAATTTTTCCCTGTATTTTACCTTCAATTATACCTTCTTCTCGACCTTCTTCTCGACCTTCTTCTCGACCTTTTTCTTGTGCATATAGAGTAATTCCTTCTTGATCAGTTAACCAAATAGTTCGGTTTTGTATTTCTTCTAATTCCTCTCTATTTAAACCAGCCAAATTAGCAATTTCTAATGCTTTGTTTAAAGCAGGTATCGACTGAAAATTAGTGGGTTTTTCTCTCAATTCTGTTGCATTTTTGATAAAGTAAATCCATTTATCACTAATAGTATTTAACTCCTCTAAAGATTTATTAAATTTTCTTAATTCCAGAAAAACTAACTTTATTTCCTCATTATAAACAAATTTCTGTTTTTCTTCTTGAAAAACAAATGAGTTAATAATTTCTCTATTGTTATCAAACATAATAAAGTCAATAATGGTTAAAGCAATCACAGGATTAAGTAAAATATATCTCTCTCCTGAGTCTAATTGATTGGCGTAACTTTTAGCTGCATTATACATAACTCTTTTGTCAAAAGCATATTTATTTAACACTTGCATTTCAATTAAGACAGTTGTGTTATTGTCCAGTTTTGCTTTAACATCTAAATAAGTATCTTTTAAACTAAAACTTGCCCCTGGAGAGTAAGGATTTAAAATTTCTAAATCTTGAATAACATCTTTTTCTTGATATAAAATTGCATTCAAAAAACTGATTAAAATTTCCTTACTTTGATTTGAACCAAAAATTCTTTTAAACGCATAATCTGTTTTAGGATTAATGAATCTCATTTTTCTCTCCTGATTAAATACTATTATCGTTTACTTTTAACCTTTCTTTCTTTCTTTATTGTAACATCAGAATTTAGAAATCATTTTGTTGTTTATCAAAAAAAGTTAACATCGGAGTTCAGAGCATCTCTTTTCTTTTAGCATGGAAAGAGGTAAATTTTATTGAGATTGAGGAAAATTTTAACATTTTCGTAACTTTGTTGTCGTTTTCAGCCTAGTCAAAAAATGAGATAATAGAAAGTAAGATAAAAGGCAAAAATATGGAAACTAAAACCCTGACCAAAAAGCCTCAACAATCTGGTCAAAAAGTAGATAAACGCTTCAAGATAATAGATATTACCATGAAGCGGAATCACTACCGTCAAGATGCCCTCATCGAAATTTTACACAAGGCACAAGAAGCATTTGGGTATCTAGAACCCGATGTTTTAGAATATGTTGCCCACGCCTTAAAACTTCCTTTGAGTCGAGTTTATGGTGTTGCCACTTTTTATCACTTATTCTCTCTTAAACCCAGTGGAAAACACACTTGTGTTGTTTGCTTGGGAACCGCTTGCTATGTAAAAGGAAGTAATAAAGTTTTAGCAGCATTACAACAAGAATTAAGCATAAAATCAGGAGAAACAACACCAGATAAACAAGTTTCTTTACTATCTGCCCGATGCTTAGGAGCTTGTGGTATTGCTCCTGCAGTGGTTTTTGATGGAGAAGTTGCAGGTAAACAAATGCCAGAAAATGTACTGGAAAGAATCAAAAATTGGCAAAAAGAAGAGTAAGACAAATGGAATTAGAAGAACTCTTAGAAATTAAAGAAAAAAACCAAACTAAACATCAGCAGAAACGAAAAAGAGTTAGATGTTGTACCGCAGCAGGGTGTTTATCTTCAGGATCAAAAGCGGTTATAGAAAACTTAAAGACTGCTGTTAAAAATGCAAATCTAACTGAAAACATTGAAATTACTTCTGTTGGCTGTTTGCGGTTATGTGGCCAAGGACCTTTAATTGAAATTGACCCCGATGATACTCTATATCAACAAGTTAAACCTGAACAAGCTGAGGCTATTATTGATAGTTTAAACGGTAAAGAAAACCCAGAAAAATTACCTGAAAAAACAGATCTAACTCATCCTTTCTTTGCTTATCAACAGCCCATCGTTCTCGAAAATAGTGGCAAGATTGACCCGGAAAGTATTGATGATTATATTAGTCAAGGAGGCTATCAACAATTGCGTCATGTCCTCTTAGAAATGACCCCCAATGATGTTACCCAAGAAGTGACAAAAAGCGGATTAAGGGGAAGAGGTGGCGGAGGTTATCCTACAGGAGTAAAATGGGCAACGGTGGCAAAAATGCCAGGACAGCAAAAATACGTCATCTGTAACGCCGATGAAGGTGATCCAGGGGCATTTATGGATCGGGCTGTCTTAGAAAGCGATCCTCACCGTGTGCTAGAAGGCATGGCAATCTCAGCCTATGCAGTGGGGGCAAATCATGGCTATATCTACATTCGCGCTGAATATCCCCTCGCCATCAAACGTCTGCAAAAAGCCATCCAACAAGCGAAACGATACGGCTTAATGGGGTCACAAATCTTTGATTCTCCCTTTGACTTCAAAATTGATATTAGAGTGGGCGCAGGGGCGTTTGTCTGTGGGGAAGAAACCGCTTTGATCGCCTCGGTAGAGGGCAAAAGAGGAACTCCTCGCCCTCGTCCTCCCTACCCAGCAGAATTAGGGTTATGGGGCGATCCCACTCTTATTAACAATGTGGAAACCTATGCAAACATCGTTCCCATTATTCGGGAAGGGGGGGACTGGTACGCTAGTATTGGCACAGAAAATAGCAAAGGAACCAAGGTTTTTGCCCTAACGGGAAAGGTAGAAAATAACGGATTAATTGAGGTTCCTATGGGAACTTCTATCCGAAAAATTGTTGAAGAAATTGGCGGAGGGGTTCCCGATCAAGGAACAGTAAAAGCCGTGCAAACGGGAGGACCTTCAGGGGGTTGTATTCCAGCACATTTATTAGATACGCCTGTTGAATATGACTCCTTACAAAAGTTAGGAACCATTATGGGATCGGGAGGAATGATCGTCATGGATCAAGACACCAGTATGGTGGAAATTGCCCGATTTTATATGGATTTTTGTCGAGAAGAAAGTTGTGGAAAATGTGTTCCTTGTCGCGCCGGGACGGTACAGTTATACAATTTATTAACCAAGTTAATAGAAAAGAAAGCAACTCAACAAGATTTAGACAAATTAGAAGCCCTCTGTCAAATGGTAAAAGATACCAGTTTGTGTGGCTTAGGAATGACTGCACCGAACCCAGTGATTAGCACATTGCAGTATTTTCGAGACGAATATCTTAGCTTACTTCAATTAACTTAAGGAGTGAAAACATGGCAGTCAAAACCTTAACTATAAATGATCAATTAATTACAGCATCAGAAAATCAGACAATTTTAGAAGCAGCAAAAGAATCTGGAATTGGCATTCCTACCTTATGTCACTTAGAAGGGGTTTCAAATGTCAGTGCCTGTCGTTTATGTTTAGTAGAAATTGAAGGGAGTTCTAAACTACAACCCGCTTGTGTTACTCAAGTACAAGAGGGAATGGTTATACAGACAGAAACAGAAAAATTACAAAACTATCGACGCATAGCTGTAGAACTTTTGTTTGCTGAAGGTAATCATGTTTGTGCCGTTTGTGTAGTTAATGGTAATTGTCAACTACAAAATATTGCTATTAGAGTGGGGATGGATCATTCTCGTTTTCCTTATCAGTTTCCTAAGCGAAAAGTTGATCTCTCTCATCCGCAGTTTGGCATAGATCATAACCGTTGTATTTTGTGTACCAGATGTGTTAGAGTTTGTGATGAAATAGAAGGGGCGCACGTTTGGGATATTGCTAGTCGTGGCGGTCAATCTTTTATCGTTTCAGGTATTAACCAACCTTGGGGAGAAGTTAATACTTGTACTTCCTGTGGTAAATGTGTTGATGCTTGTCCTACGGGGGCTATTTTTAGACAAGGAAGTACCGTTTCAGAAATGAATCATGATCCTGGAAAAATAGGCTTTTTAGTAACCGCAAGGGAGAAAAAAGAATGGATTAGATAATTAACAATTAATAATTAATAATTGCAAAATAAGGAATAGTAAAAATGACAAAGATTAAATTAGCAACAGTTTGGTTAGCAGGATGTTCAGGATGTCATATGTCCTTTTTAGACTTGGACGAATGGTTATTAGAATTAGCCGAAAAAGTGGACATGGTTTATAGTCCCATTGCTGATATTAAAGACTATCCTGATGACGTTGATGTTTGTTTAGTAGAAGGGGCGATCGCTAATGAAGAAAACTTAGAATTAATTAAAGAAATTAGACAAAAAACTAAGTTAATTATCTCCTTTGGAGACTGCGCTGTAACCGCTAATGTTCCAGCTATGAGAAATATGTTAGGACCAGCAGAAACCGTTTTAAAACGATCTTATTTAGAGTTAGGAGATATTACACCTCAACTACCAAATGAACCCGGTATTGTTCCTGAATTATTAGATAGAGTTAGTCCTGTTCATGAAGTGGTCAATGTTGATTTATTCTTACCAGGATGTCCCCCCAATGCTGAGAGAATTCGTGCAGCGATTGAACCCTTATTAAAAGGAGAAAAACCTGTTATGGAAGGAAGAAAAATGATTAAATTTGGTTAAAACGTAGGGTGGGCAAAATCTAAAATAATGTTCTGAATACTTAAAAGATAAATTATGTTTGTCCACCAATTCTATTAATAGATTTTACAATAATGTAGGGTGGGTAAAATCTAAAATAATTTCCTAAATGCACAAAAAAATTAGTTATGTTTACCCACCACTTCTATTAATTGGCTTAATAGTTAAGATGGGTGTAACAATATTAAACCCCTACAAGACAATAAATTGATGCTATAAATAGAGATAATTATGTCTAAAACAATTGTAATCGATCCCGTCACTCGTATCGAAGGCCATGCTAAAATTTCCATCTTTTTAGATGATAATGGTCAAGTAGATGATGCTAGATTTCATGTAGTAGAATATCGAGGTTTTGAGAAGTTTTGTGAAGGTCGTCCCATGTGGGAAATGGCAGGAATTACCGCCAGAATTTGTGGGATTTGTCCAGTTAGTCATCTCCTTGCTTCTGCAAAAACGGGGGATAAAATTTTAGCGGTAAAAATTCCCTCAGTAGCAGAAAAATTAAGAAGATTGATGAATTTAGCCCAAATTACTCAATCCCATGCTCTTAGTTTTTTCCACTTAAGTAGTCCTGATTTTCTATTAGGATGGGATAGTGATCCTGCTAAAAGAAATATATTTGGTTTGATTGCAAATGATCCAGAATTAGCGAAAAGTGGTATTCGTTTAAGACAGTTTGGACAGACAATTATTGAACTTTTAGGCGCAAAAAAAATTCATGCAGCTTGGTCTGTACCAGGAGGAGTAAGATCACCATTATCAGAAGAAGGTCAACAATGGATAAAAAAAAGACTACCCGAAGCTTACGAAACCGCTAATAATGCTTTGAGTTTATTTAAAGGACTTCTTGATAGGTTTGAAACCGAAGTTAAAACATTTGGTGACTTTCCTTCTTTGTTTATGGGGTTAGTTGGAGAGAATGGACTTTGGGAACATTATGGGGGACATCTTCGCTTTACTGATAGTGAGGGAAATATTGTTGCTGATAACCTAAAAGAAGACAATTATAAGGACTTTATTGGAGAGTCAGTAGAAAAATGGTCTTATCTCAAATTTCCTTACTATAAACCATTAGGATATCCCGAAGGAATTTATCGGGTTGGACCTTTAGCAAGGGTTAATATTTGTTCTCGTTTTGGTACAGAAAAAGCTGATCAAGAATTAGAAGAATTTCGCGATCGCGCTGGTGGTGTGGCTACTTCTTCCTTCTTCTATCATTATGCCAGATTAGTGGAAATTATTGGTTGTTTAGAACGCATTGAACGGTTCGTTAATGACCCTGATATCTTATCAAATAATACCCGTGCTAAAGCAGGAATTAATAATTTAGAGGGGATAGGGGTTAGTGAAGCACCAAGGGGAACCCTTTTCCATCATTATAATGTAGATGAACATGGCTTAATTAAGAAAGTTAACCTGATTATTGCTACGGGAAATAATAACTTAGCGATGAATCAAACTGTTGCACAAATCGCCAAACATTATGTTGATGGAAATGCGATGACAGAAGGAATGTTAAACCGTGTAGAAGCGGGAATTCGTTGTTATGATCCCTGTTTAAGTTGTTCTACCCATGCAGCCGGACAAATGCCATTACATATTCAATTATTTGGAGCAAATGGTGACTTATTAGATGAGGTTTGTCGAGATTAAATCTGACGGACTATTTCCACCAGGCTGCACTAGGCAGAATTAAATAGAAAACGTTCTGTGGTATGTTGCGATCGTTGTGCGCGAGTTTCTACACTCTCGATTACAGCGATCGCAGGATAACTTAGCGGTATTCGTCTACATTGTCTTCCTCATCCATCAATAAAGGATTGTCGTCACTCTCGAATGCTTGCTTGAGTAGGGTTTCAGCTTTCTGTGGATCTTCATAAATCAACTCGATCATCTCATCAGTATCCATCCCGAGCCGCTTGGCATAGAAGCCAACCTCATTTCTGATTCTGTTTTCCCCTTGCCTCAGATACATCGATAAGCAATGCCTAGCCTGTACAGTGTGTTTCCGCTTGAAGCGAAAAAACGACAGGCAAGCAAGTAATCGATCTTCATAAGGGGCTAACGCTCCGATGTGGATACGTTTTGGGTGTCTACTCGGCATATTTGTTCCAAAATCTATCATCTCTTCATTTACTTTAACAACCCACATTCCGCACTTCAAAGTGTAGTATCAACGAAATCTAAAAAAAGATGCTGATTTTTTATCTATGTTTTCCTGTCCTAAGTAGGTGAAAGAGAAAAATATGCCAGTGAGTAAGCAGTGCTAGTGGTTAAAACTGCATCCATTAAATCATAAGTGGAGTCTTTAGCAAAACCAAGTAAATTGTGGGTATCAACCCTAAATTTTTGAAGTTTTCTGATGTTATTATTCATTTAATATTTAATCAACCAAAATGCTTCATTTCTTATATATAAAGGGTTACTTTTTGCAGCAGGAGCAATCATTTTGACTTCTTTAGTTAACGCATTATGTTCAACTTTCCAATTCGTATACTCAGCAGATTCGTCTTTTTCTTGTTCAGGACAACTATAAGTTACTTTCTTGATTTTATGATCATAAAGTTCAAAAAAACGTCCACAATTTTGTGATAAAATCATAATGACTAGCAAACGATTTTCTTGATTAGGATATAAAGTAACCGTACTGGGTTGTTTAACCCCAGTTGCGACTCTTCCCCAAAATTGAGCCGTTGCTGTATAACTTTTTTGTACAGGGTTAGGATTAACAATTGCTATCTGATTTAACCATTGAAAATTATTTTCTATCTTTGATAATTCAGAGGTATTAAATAATAGTAATAAACTTGTCAAGTAGTTTAGATTTATATTCATAATATTGATTAAGTTAGTATCTGTAGGGTGGGCAATGCTAACTAAAAGTCTGCAATATTTATTGACAACCTATCATAAACATTGCCTACCTTAAATGTCTTCATATTGTCGATGGTTGAATTAATCATGAAAAAAAATGAAATACTAATTATTGGTTATGGTAATACCTTAAGAGGAGATGATGGAGTTGGTTATAAAATAGCAGAAATTATTGAACAATGGAACATTAATAATATAACATCTTTGGCTGTTCATCAACTCACTCCAGACTTAGCAGAAAATATTGCTCAAGTTGATACCATTATTTTTATAGATGCAATACCTATTACTGATGTCAATACTGCCAAACTTGAAATTAAAACCATTTCTATTAATAGAAAAATTAATAATTTAGCTCATCATAATAACCCCGAACAATTATTATCTGTAACCCAAGCTATTTATCAAAAAGTACCTAAAGCTTATTGGATATTAGTTCCAGCTATTAACTTTAATTTTAGTGAAGATTTTTCATCAATTACCCAAAAATATGTTAGTCTCACTTTAGAAAACATAAAAGATATTTTATCCATCAAATAATTAATGATTCATGATTATCGAAAGTGCAGAAATATTTTTATTTGAATTACCTTTCATCAAAAGTTATCAAACTAGCTATGGTGATATGAATCAAAAAAGAAGTATTATTGTTAAACTCTCTACCTCTCATTTATCGGGTTATGGTGAAGCATCAACCTTACCATTTCCTTTCTATTTACCTGAATATACTGACACCTCATTTATTGTCTTAAAAGATTTAATTATTCCTCAAATTACTGGTAAAAGGATTAATCATCCTAGTGAAATGACTAAACTATTCACTCATATTAAAAGGTATAATTTTGCAAAAACAGCCGTAGAAACAGCATTATGGGATCTTTATTCACAACAACTTAAAACACCTCTTTGGCAACTCTTAGGAGGAAAGCAGAAAGAGATTAAAATAGGTGGAGCAGTTGGTATTACTGAAGATAAAAATAAACTGTTAGAAGAAATTAGTTTAAAAATTGAACAAGGTTACAAAAGAATTAAACTAAAAATAAAACCTGGTTGGGACATTCAACCTTTAGAAATCATCAGAAATAAGTTTCCTGATGTTCCTTTACTTGCTGATGCAAACTCCGCTTATACTTTAAAAGATATAGAATTATTAAAAACCTTAGATAACTTTAATTTAATGATGATAGAACAGCCTTTAGGTTGGGATGATATTATTGATCATGCAGAACTTCAACAACAGATTAACACCCCTATTTGTCTAGATGAAAGTATTTTATCCTTAGAAAATACTCGTAAAGCGATTAAAATAAATGCTTGTAAAATTATTAATATTAAACCTGGAAGGGTTGGAGGACTTACAGAAGCAAAAAAAATACATGATTTATGTCAAAAAAATAATATTGGAGTGTGGTGTGGGGGAATGTTAGAATCTTCTATAGGCGCATTTTTTAACCTTTCTCTTGCCACTTTAGATCACTTCATTTATCCCGCAGCATTAAACACTAATGACTATCTAGATGACATTGTTACCTATAAATGTATTCCAGAAAATGGAACAGTAAAAGTACCTAATTTTTTAAGTGACTTTAAGGTAGATGAAGATAAATTGATAACATATACAGTAACAGGGAGTGTGAAGTGAATAAAGATTTTAGAAGATATTGGCAGATATTGATAGATTACTGGCTCCTAGAAAAAGCAGTTTTCGTGTCTTGTGAGGCTTTGCCGTGAGTCATTTTCTATAATATTAATTAAAGATATCAACTCTCTTCTAAAATATGGAAACTATCAGCATTCCGAAAGGATTTAGAATAACTCCAGAACAATTTGAGCAACTTGCTTCTGCCGAACAATTAACACGAATGGAGTTAACTAAAGATGGAGAATTAATTATTATGAGTCCCACTGGTGGCACCGCAGGAAGAAAAAACAGCCGTTTAATTCAACAACTTAGAAATTGGGCAGATATCGAACAAAAAGGAGAAGTATTTGACTCTTCTACAGTATTTATCTTACCCAACGGTGCTAGAAGAAGTCCTGATGTCAGTTGGATTAAGATAGATCGCTGGAATCAATTAACTATAGCACAACAAGACGGTTTTCCTCCTCTTGCACCTGATTTTGTCATCGAGTTAGTCAGTCATAGTGATATCAAAAATCAAAGATACTCTGATTTACAGGCAAAGATGCAAGAATATTTAGAAAATGGGGTTCAATTGGGTTGGTTAATCGAACCATCAGCCAAAACAGTAGAAATCTACCGATTAGGACAAAAAAGAGAGATTTTAAATCATCCTCAAACCCTATCAGGAGAAGCTGTTTTACCTGGGTTTATTTTGGATTTAACTGAGATTTGGTGAGAAAATCTAAAGTTTTGCGAACAACCATAGACAAAATCACCTCAGCATCGGATGATATAACTATCCAGTTATATAGGAATGGTTATGGTTAAGACTCCTGTTAAACCCGATCAGCCGAAACCAGGAACAAAAGCCCCTTCTAAAGAAACTCTCCTCACCCCTCGCTTTTATATTACAGACTTTGAAACTGCTGCTAATCTCTCCTTAACGGAACAGGAAACCGAGTTAAATGCAATGTTGACGGAAATGCGTAACGACTACAACCGTCATCATTTTGTTCGGGATGAAGAATTTAAAACCGGTAACTGGGATCATTTAGATGAAACCACAAAAGAAGGCTTTATTGAGTATTTAGAACGCTCTTGTATTTCCGAATTTTCTGGCTTTTTACTCTTTAAAGAATTATCTAGAAAACTCAAAGGCCGTAACCCTATTCTATCAGAAATGTTTCATTTAATGGCTAGGGATGAAGCCCGTCATGCAGGGTTTTTAAACAAAGCCATGGCCGACTTTAACCTATCCTTAGATTTAGGAAAAGTCACTAAAACCCGTACCTATACCTTCTTTCCTTTAGAATGGGTTATTTACACTGTTTACCTGTCTGAAAAAATTGGTTACTGGCGTTATATTATCATCTTCCATCACTTAGAAAAACATCCCGAAAAACAGTTTTATCCTATTTTCAAAAAATTTGAAAACTGGTGTCAAGATGAGAACCGTCACGGCGATATTTTCACCGCTTTATTGCGTTCTCAACCCAAACTTTGGAAAACTTGGAAAGCGCGTTTATGGAGTCGTTTCTTCCTGTTATCCGTGTTTGCAACCCACACTTTAACCGTTCATGAACGAGCTAGTTTTTATGAGTCATTGGGATTAAATGCAACAGAGTTTGATAAAGAAGTGATTCGTCAGACTAACGAAACCTCTGCTCGAGCATTTCCTAGTGTTTTAGACGTAGATCATCCTGAGTTTTATCCCCGTTTACAACGGTGTTCTGACCGTAATTTGAAGATGAAAGAAATTGGGGAAAGTGATGCTCCTAAGTTGCTTAAAACCTTACGTAAACTGCCTTTAATTGCGGGTATTGTAGGAGATTTACTGCGTATTTATTTAATCAAACCCATTGATGCAGAAGCATTACGGGGAACCGTCCGATAGAGTAAAATAAATTATAACCTCAAATAAGTTTTGAAAGCTTGCTAATGTAAGCTTTCTTTTTTTGTTATATTAGTAATTGTATGCTCCAATATTCTGTTTGTTCCCTGTTCCCTAACCTTCTTGAGTAATTGAGGTATGAATACTCCCATTTCTCATAAACTGCTTTGAACCTCAGTTATAGTAGTTCTCATACTTGTGAGGCTTCGGCAGTGAACTCAGCCGAACGGGACAAAAGTTATATTCCTGTTGATAAAAAAACAATTTTCTAAGTTGGGCAAGAGTTTTAGGTATCTAAATTATTTGATATAATTTGAGTTGTCCACCCAACAAACTTCAAAGTTGAAATCCTTACTAAATTTAAAAAAGATTATGAATGAAGAACATGAGTTAATCATACAAACCCTTGAAAGTCGTTTACAAAATGCTATGTTAAACTCAAATGTTGATGAACTTAATGAGTTACTAGCTGATGATCTCATATTTACTAACCATGTCGGTCATTTAATGACAAAACAGGATGATTTGAATTTGCACAAATCTGGTATTCTAACAATAAAAAATATCGAGCTAAAAAATCTAAATATAAAATTATTAGATGGCGTAGCTTTAGTCAATACAGAAGCCAGAATTATTGGTATTTTAAATAATCAAATATCTGAAAATAACTTTCGATTTTCCCGTATTTGGAGTAAAAATTCAAATGATCTGTGGCAAGTAATAATGGCACATTCAACGTTGATAACTTAAGATAATCGCTAGTTATCCTCCATTATTTTCTCTATGTTTGAATCCCCATCCAATTGGGCCTTCTGCCCCCTGCCTCCTGCCTTCTTCAAACTGCTTCAAAATATCAACTTACCAGCTTACTTTTCCTTCTAATTGTTGAATCTTACTTTTTCCAATGCCTTTGACTCTTGTTAAGTCTTCTAAAGAGGTAAAAGGTTGAATCTCACGAACCTCAATAATTCTCTCTCCTAGGGATTTTCCAATTCCTGGTAATGTTTCTAATTCTCCTAAACTAGCTGTGTTTAAATTTATAATTTTTGTGACATTTTTTTGTGATTTTTGTGTTAATAATGTAGGACAATTTTTAATATCTTCTTGAATTTTGTTATTAATATTCTTAGAAATTCCTAAACTCGAATTATTGTATAATTTATCAAATTCTTGTTGATAATGATCCGTAATAAGAGAATTTTTAATTACTAATAAAGTTTCATCATTTTGATAGTTAGCTGACGCTGACCAATTATGAGAACCTGTAATAATAATATTATCATCAATAATAGCAAATTTATGATGTAATTTATCTCCTTGAGGAAGGTTAGCAACCCCAACCGTATTAATGTTTTGTTTCCAGGGTTGATTATCCATTTCATACTTACAATTATTACTCAAGCTAACCCCTAACATATCTAAACCTTCACTATAATAACGAAAAATAAATTCTGGATCAATTAAGGCTTTTATTTTTATACCTTGATTATTTTTTCTTTCTAAGGTATTAGCTATATTTTGGTCACTAAAGACAAATAAAGCTAAATTTATTGAATTTTGGGCTTGATTTAATATGCTACTAATTAATCCATTAGTGGTGAGTTGCCAATCCTCTTTTGAGGAATTAGGAGAAAATTTAACCGTAACTTGAGATGTTCCTATCGTAATTGTTTTAGGTGATCGTTTTAATTTATTAATTCCAAATTGACTATCTTTTTTTCCTCCTTTACCATCTCCCCACATCAAGTTAAATTCTTCGGTAAAAAGTTGCGCTAATTCTGATGATTCAATTTTTAGTAAGTTATTGGCATTTCCTCTCGTTTGATTATTGTTAAAATCTCCATGAATCCCACTTAAAGTAAAATTAGCTGAACTAACAATAATGACTTTACCATCAATAATGATAAATTTATGGTGCATTAAACCCGTTCCTTTAGAGCCATCTTCTGTATCATCAATGATGGAAATATTCTCTTGATTTAAAATAGTAAAAACATCTCTTTCATTAAGTTCTTTTTGACTTATTCTCTGATCATTATCAATATCAATGAAATTAAAATATTGCTCATATTTTTGTTTTTCTCTGATTGTCATATTAGCAATCATTTCTGGAGTAAAATTAGCAAGAGATTGGTTATAAGTATTCTCTAAAATAATTCTAACTTTGATGCCTTTTTCGGCTTGTTGAACTAATGCTTTAGCAATATTAGGAAGGCGAAACTCTTGGACAGCAAGATCAATCGTTGATTGAGCAGAATTAATAGTATTAATGATAATATTTTCTAAATTATCCCCAGGACGATCAATATTACGATAGGGATCACTATAATTGGCACCTTTGGCTTGATTTAGGTTAAAATAGACCTCAATAAAAGGATCTTGGGGAAGAGGTTGCGATCGCTCAATATTAACAGAATTATCACAAGCAATTAATCCCCAAAATATTGATAATAATAAGGCAACAAACTGTAAAGTTTTCTGAGAAAATCTTTTCATAAGAGACTATATCTAGGTATTATGTCTAAACCTTAAGTTGTTAACCTCATTATATTAACAAAGAACTCTCTCACCCCTTATGGGATAATAAAGTTAACACTCCTAGAAAATTGAGAAATTGAGCAAAAAATCAATCAATTCTAAACTATGGATTTATTACGATCGCTTCCCATTGGACTCTATCTAGAAAACCCCTTTACTTGGTTACACAAACTCGATCCAAGAGTCAAGTTAGCCTGGTTATTATCCTTTCTTTTAGCCCCTATTTTATCGACCCCTGAATGGCGATTAGTGTTGGTAGGAATTCTAATGAGTCTTACCTTAATTTCTCAAATTCCTTTCAGAGTCTGGAAACAACAAATGGGATGGTTATTAATCCTAACCCTACTGATATTCATTATTACTACCTTATCCCCTGATGGTTTACCAGTGTCTTCTCAACCAAGACTACCCATCAGTGATTTATCATTACCTCAACCTACGGACTATAATTATGTTTTAGTGGATCAGGGGAAATTATTTATCACTCGTCGTTCTTTAGAATTAGGTGTGAGAATTAGCACCTTAATTTTTATTTTAATTTATAGTACCAATTTGTATTTATTAACCACCGCACCGGAAGAAATTACCGCAGGACTAGATAATTTACTATCTCCATTACGTCGCTTCAAAATTCCTATTACTGAAATTTTATTAACCTTAACCTTGTCCTTGAGGTTTATTTCTTTAGTCTTAGAAGAAGTACAAAATTTAATTAGATCCATTCGTACTAGGGCTATTAACTGGAAAAAATTAGGCATCAAAAGAAGTTTACAGGTTTGGTTAGTCGTGGTAGAAAAGTTATTAGAAAACCTGTTAATGCGCGCTGAAGAAATTGCGATCGCTATGGAAATTAGGGGTTTTATTAGTCCTAACCAACACCAAGTAGAATGGCATCAATTACGTTTAATACAAGGAGATTTGTTAGCATTATTACTATTAATTCTTTTTTGGTTTGCACGATTAATGTGGGGAAATACTTAATCATCCTTGAGAACGTTCAAACAGATAACCTCTTCCCCGAACCGTTTTAATGATTTGACCTTGAAGATCATCAATTTTCTTACGAATTTGACCAATATGAACATCGACCTTTCTTTCCACTCCAACCTCACGATTATTACCCCAAACCGCAGAAATTAGATCGCTTCTTTCCCAAACTCGGTTAGGATGGGTTGCCAAAAAGTACAATAACTCGAACTCTAAAGTCGTTAAAGGTAACACTTCATCATTGAGGGTAACTTCACACCGGTTAGGATCAATGGTTAATCCTTCAATGGTAAAAGAGTTATTGGGAGTATTTAGGCTAATTTCCCCAATATTACGGCGTTTTAAGAGGGCTGCAATCTTGGCTTTGAGAATTTCCAAATTAAAGGGTTTAGTTAAATAATCATCGGCCCCCTGTTCAAACCCTTCTAAAACATAGCTAGTATCGCTCATACAGGTTAACATCAGCACCAGGGTTCCGGTTTGACGAATCTCTTTACAGAGACTAAACCCACTTTCATCCGGTAAATTAACATCCAAAATGGCTAAATCCGGGTTAAACTTTTGAAAGAGTTGTCTTGCTGTTCTCGCATCGGCCGCAGCTTCAATGTAGTAATTATTGTAGCTAAAAAATCGAGAGATTAACTGGCAAATAGCCGAATCATCATCAACAATTAAAATTTTAGGTTGAGGAGAATTGAGTACCATAGATGTTTGTAGATGAGGAATACTAACAGTCATAAGTAAAACTGGTTAGGGAATATATTGATAGGAACTGAACTAAGCAGACGTTTCCCACAAAAAGAGATTTAAAGTGGAATTTTATGATGTTTTGCTCTCAATATGGGTAAAATGACCTCTTGAGATCGAAAAAGGGAATAAAAAATGGTTTGAACAACAATCAAAGTCATTAACAGATTTCAGTCAGGGTCAAAATTTCTCTCCTAAATACCAAACGATCACCCATAACCTTTTATTTGTTTTAGTCAATGACCATATCATCAAACTCTTTTTTTTATCGTCAAGAGACAACACCACTCATTGATGTTTTAACCATCTTAAAAAACAAACCCGATGCTGCTTTTTATGTTCCCGGCCATAAACGCGGACAAGGAATTAGTGATCCTTTGCTGTCTTTGTTAGGGGAAGCGGTGTTTCAAGCTGATATACCAGAATTGCCAGAATTGGGGAATTTATTTGCCCCTGATGAGGCGGTTGCAAAAGCCCAAATCCTAGCATCTGAAGCTTTTGGGGCCGATCAGACATGGTTTCTGGTCAATGGGTCAACTTGTGGCATTATTGCTGCTATTGTGGCAACCTGTAGGCCTGGAGACAAAATTATTGTACCCCGTAACACCCATCAATCTGTCATCATGGGTTTAATTATCTCTGGGGCGGTTCCCATTTTTCTGAATCCTGAATACGATCCTACTTGGGATCTTGCTCTGAGCATTACCCCATCGGCTTTAGAAGCAGCTTTACAAGCAAATTCTCATGTTAAAGCCGTTTTACTGGTTTATCCGACCTATCACGGCGTTTGTGGCGACATTCAGTCTATCGTAGCGATTACCCATCGTCATAACATTCCGCTACTGGTAGATGAAGCTCACGGGGCCCATTTTAAGTTTCATGAAGCCCTACCGCCTTCCGCTTTGTCCGTAGGAGCAGATTTGAGCGTACAATCGACCCATAAGGTATTAGGAGCTATGACTCAGGCTTCTATGTTACATCTACAGGGCGATCGCATTGACCCCCACAAAATTAGTCAGGCATTACAATTAGTCCATTCTACCAGTCCCAGTTATTTATTATTAGCGTCTTTGGATGGGGCGAGACAACAAATGGCTTTACATGGAGAAAGCTTATTAACTCAAACCATTGAACTATCACAACTTGCCATTGAAAACATCCAGAAAATTGACAATTTATCGGTTTTAGAATTAGATGAAAAGCGACCAGGATTCCATGATTTAGACATCACTCGCTTAACCGTTAATGTTTCTGGTTTAGGAATAAGTGGTTTAGAAATTGATGATATTTTTAGGGAAAAATTAGAGGTGACGGCTGAGTTACCGATGTTATCTCATCTCGCTTTTATTATTTCCATTGGCAATACAAAACAGGATATTAATAAGTTAATTAATGCCTTTAAAACCCTCAATAATTATTTCCGCTCATCTCCTAATTTCCTATTTTCTTCGTCCCCTCATCTGCTTAACCCATCTCCTTTGGAATTATCCCCCCGTGATGCTTTTTTTGCCCCTAAACAAACCATCAAAATTGAGGAAAGTATTGGCAAAATTAGCGGTGAAATTATTTGTCCTTATCCCCCAGGAATTCCTGTATTAATGCCAGGTGAAATAATTACTTGTGAAGCCATAGACTATTTAATACACATAAAACAGTTAGGCGGAGTGATTTCTGGCTGTACTGATACCATGTTAAAGAAGATTAATGTTGTTATCGATTAAATACAAGTTCACTGTTAACAACAAGTCACATTATTACAGTGATAAGAGGCCAATGACCACCAAATAATTAAGATAGTCAAGTAAGATAGGAAATAATTTGGCCAGAAAACTAAAAACCCCAAAAATGATGATCTTCTTGATCGATATTCTGATCTAGGATATAGATAAATACAAAGAAAACCCAAAAGATGAACAAAAAGACTTGCTAACAAAAAAAATGACCAGCAAATAGCGATGGACAAACGAAGATATATAATGCAATGGTTACTAAGGTCAAAGGAGTTAAACAAATTCCTCGGCTCAAAAATCCAATAATTCTTATGTTTTGTAAACGACCAGGAAGAAAAGATGTGATCCCTAAAGAGATTAGAGTTGTTATTAAACTGAGAGAAATAAATACAGTTAGAGGCGGAAAAATATTACCTTGGGGAGTTAAGTCATAAATAGAAGGTAGCAGAGAAACTATTTTTAGTATAATAATAAAACTACCAAATAATATATAAGTCTTTATCAATAAAGTGATGGAATTCAACATAAAGATGACAAGGTTTTCTCAAATACATTTTAATTATATCATTCAGTCAAAAATTCTCCTTCTACGATCTATTTAACTTTAGTTAATCTCTGTAGGTAAATCAATATTAGAAAGATTAGCCAAGTATTTAAGGTGTTGAGTGCGAATCAATTCAGTAAAATTTAAAATAGAACGGCCTTCTATTTTAGCAGCATTTTCTATCCCTTCGAGAAGATTTTGAGCAGCTTCTACCTCTGTATAACCTCGTCTTAAGGAAACTTTTATGGCAGCTTCATCTGTATCCAATTCTCGTTGAACACTGCGATTATCTCGCCAAATTTGTCTAACGGAAATGGCCGTTAAACCACCAGCAATTAACATTCCTATAGCATCTCCTTGGCTAGTTTCCACCATTAATCCGATGGTTCCAGCTAAGACAATAAACTGGTTAACATCGGGTTTAAACCAACGAATATTAATTAAACGACTGGTTGCCCTTAATATTAATAAATCTCGTTGGCCTCTTGGTAGCCGTCGCCATAAATCAAAGTTAATATAAATAGGACGGCTTTCTCGATTCCAAGGGGACGCAAATGGTGCATCAATAACCTTTGACTGCTGAGGTTTGCTAACAATTTTTGTTAACATTCTCCCAGAAGCAGGCATAATATCTAATAAACGGCTAATCTCACTATCAATACTCATAAAAAAATAGCTAAAACCCTATAGCATTTCCTGGACTCATAAGGTACACCTAATATTCAACTTCTGCTGGGGAGCATCGGGCGAAACCTGCCCTCCCGAACCCCTGAACTCCTGAACTTCCGAACTCCCAAAACTAGAAAAGTTTGTACCTCACAAGTATGGGAACTGCTATATAATCTATTATTGAGTATAATAGGTTTGAGAGGTACCGTCTTTTAAAAAACAATTTTCTAAAAGTTGGATTTTGTATAAATACCAAAAACGTTTCGTTTCCCAAACCATAGGTTGATTGCGATCAAATAAAGGTTGGTTAAGATAAGTCCAAATAGCAATTCCGATATGTTTAAAACGCCATAAGTTTATTGGTGATCTCATTTTTGTAAAATCCCTAAGTAATTTTAAAGTCAAACCATTAAGTGATGTTTAAGAATTATTGGTTATCATCATTAGACAACCTTTCTATCATTAATGTGACAGATTAGAGATACATTTTGCTTGGTGATAAACACGGAACATTTTGCTAAAATTTACCCATACTAAGTATTTTCTGGGATTGGAATCAAAAAAACAACTTTTAAAAATTGCTATAATTCTTAATTCAACTAGGTTACACCGCTTAATATTTCCTCAATCTGTGATCATTTTTTCTAGAAAAATGTTATCCTCAACACCACTGTAAATTAGTGAATACACCCAGTTTTCTCTAGATTAGTTCAATTAATACTTTGACGACTCCCACCGCCCGCGCTCCTCTCGTCGCTGTAACGGGGGATTCTTTGTTCAGCGAGATTACTTGCTCAGACAGGATTTCTCCTGAAAAAGTAGAGGTATCCTCTCCCAAAGCGTTTAGGCTATCTTGACGAGCGACCCCGCCGAGGTTTCCTCGGCATGGGAATGCGCGAGTAGCCAAGTTCCCGAATGCCCTGCGGTACTTAATCCAAGTTTTAAGATGTTGCGTGCAGCGTTTTCGTCTCTATCTAACTGACATCCACAAGCACAAATATGAGTCCTTGTAGATAGAGATTTTTTAACTTTATCACCACAATCAGAACAATTTTGACTGGTAAATTGGGGTGGTACAGCGATAGTTACTTTGCCGTGTTTTTCTCCTAAATACTCAAGCCAAAGACGAAATTGATACCATGCAGCATCGTTAATTGATTTAGCTAGACAATGATTTTTAACTAAGTTTTTAATCCTTAAATCTTCATAAGCTATCACATCGTTAGAGTGAACCACGCACCTTGCTAACTTCACAGCAAAGTCTTTACGTTGCCTACTTATTTTAAGGTGAGCTTTAGCTAATCGCTGTCTAGCTTTTCTTCTGTTAGAAGATCCTTTCTTTTTTCTAGATAGTTTTCTTTGAAGTCTTTTAAGTTTCTTTTCTCCTTTTCTTAAGAATCTAGGGTTATCAATCTTATTACCATTTTGGTCGGTGTAAAATGATTCTAACCCCACATCTAAGCCGATTATACTATTAGCTGGTTCAGTATCTATTTTTACGTCAACTGACAAGATGAACTGGCAATAGTAGCCATCAGCCCTACGAATTAATCTTACTCGTTTGATAGATTCAATCGGGTAAAAGTTTAAGTCGTAAGTTCCTACTAACTTAAGTTTGCCGATGTTGTTTTTATCAGTAAAAGTAATGGCTTTCCTGGTAGTTAAATCCAACTTCCATCCTGTAGTTTTGTATTCTACTGAACGGCAATTTTTCTTAAACTTTGGAAAACCTTTTTTGCCTGGAATCTTCCGTTTGCAGTTGTCGTAAAAACGAGAAATAGCTGACCATGTTCTTTCAGCACTAGACTGTCTAGCTTGTGAGTTTAGCTTATTAGCAAAGTCAAAATCATGGGCTAGTACACGACAATACTTATTGAGGTCATACTTGTTCACCTTTTCATTGTCCATCCAAAGGCGCAAACATTTATTTTGGACAAACTGAGCCGTGCGTATTGCCTCATCTATCGCTATATATCGATGTTTTTTGGCTCTGACTTTGAACTCTAGGACTAACATTTATGCTAACCTTAATAGCCTAAATATAGTTTAACACAGAGTTTTCTAGTTTGACCAAAAAGCGGATGCGACCCTACCGCCGTCTTACGGCGGTAGGATGCGCTCACCAAGAAGTTGCTAACACCGAGCGAAGTCGAGGTGTTAGCCCTGAGCGTAGTCGAAGGGCTAAAATATGGATGCTACGCAATTTCGTTTATTGGTCGGGCTTCATCCCACCGCTAACGTTCGTGTAACGGGGGTCTTCGCCCGACATTCTAGATAAATCAATATTTTTTAATCTTGAAAAATGTAGGGATCAATAACTAAGCTTTTGTGCGAGTAATATCAATAGTAATTTTACCGCCAAAATCAGGAATAGGAGGAGAAACTTTCGTTAATCTTATCCTAACTTGATTAACCTTTGATAAAGTAAGAATTTCGTGAGCAATCATTTCTGTTAACCTTTCCACAAGAGCAACTTTTGTGGTTTTAATATGATGTTTAACAATGGCGATCGCCTGTCGATAATCTGAGGTATCATCAAGGTTATCACTCATACCAGCATCCTTTAAATCAACCCCTAAAATTAAATCCACTTCAAACCATTGTCCCAAAACTTGCTCTTCAGGTAAATAGCCTGTATAACCGTAACAACGAATACCCGTCACTTCAATAAAATCCATTTCAGTTATTGGTTGAATCAAAATATTTAGACAAAATCTAGGTTCAATCGCTATGATTGTTAATAAGATAATTTTACTATAAATCCTATGAGTCACTCACCGAATAATAATCTTTCCCGCGAAGTTAAAACTCAAGTTACTATTTTAGGTAGTTTTGTTAGTATTTTTTGGATAACCGAACTTATTGACGTTTTTATTTTAAAAGGAAGGTTAAATCAATACGGTATTCAACCCCATAGTTTAATTGGTTTACGAGGTATTTTATTTGCTCCATTTCTGCACGGAGATTTACCCCATTTAATAAGTAATACCATACCTTTTTTAGTTTTGGGATGGTTAGTGATGTTACAAGAAACTAGCGATTTCTGGATTGTTACTATCTTAACTATGATAGTAGGCGGTTTAGGAGTATGGTTATTTGCTGCACCCACTTCTATTCATATTGGGGCTAGTATTTTGATTTTTGGTTACTTAGGATTTTTACTATTACGGGGTTATTTTCAGCGCAATTTTGTCTCTATCTTTATGTCTGTTTTAGTCACTTTTCTTTATGGTGGATTAGTCTTAGGAGTGTTACCTACAGCATCAGGAATTTCTTGGCAAGGCCACTTATTTGGTTTTTTAGGGGGAATTTTAGCAGCTAAATTAATCGCCAATGAAAAACGATACTATTCTTAGAAACTAGAATTAATGGACAAAACTGCATCAAATTGACTGGTAGAATCATCAGGAAAACTAACAGTCATTCCTAACCCTTTCACAGACTTGACAATGGGTTCACTTTCTGGTGGCAAACTCTCAATAGGAAGCTGATTCAATTGTTCTGATATTTGTGAAAAATCAACATAGAAATAGCCTAAATTATTAGACGGTAAAAGGGATTTAATTTCTTTAAAGTTTGGATTGTTGAGTAAGGTTTCTTGTTGTTTTGACTCTTGAATTATCTCAAAAGATGTCCCAACTGTTACCATTAAATTCTGCTTATTTAACCATCCGTAAGATAAAACAATACCTTGTAACGGTAACATCCATTCAACTACTTCAATTCCTTCCATACTTTTTTTATTTAAAGTAACACCCCCATTCCGACTAGCTAACTCTGTTAATTTGTCTAAAGTATTATTAGCAGTTTGGCGATCGCTTGTTTCTAATAGCATCATTCCTCCCACTCCTAAATTCGCAATTCCGCCTCGATCTAACTCAATCATTCCTAATGCAAATTCTCCATTCATCCAGTTAAAAACTTCTCGATCTACATCTAAATTAATTCGACGAAATCTCTTACGAATGTCTCTAACCAAACGATTAACTTCTCTATCTTCTTTGGCCGTTTCTACTAATTGATTCCATCCTTGATCGATTCCTTGTCCATTAGCAAATAAGAAAGTTTTTCCTGGAAATTCTGATAAGATAGTTCCCTGCACTGACTCTGGTATTTTATCAATTTGATCAGGGTTAAGATTAGCGATCGCTCGTAAATGTAATCCCTGTTTTTCTGCACCAATTCCGATTACAATTGATTCGATTTCATCTAGCTGTTTTAAGCTGGTTTCTGGAATGGGTTTATCGGTATTATCTAAAAACTGTTCAATCGTTATTTTATAATTAGGGATATAAATAGTTAGAAGCGGATTTTTGACAGAAAGAGACTGTTTTAATAAGTCTTGTACTTCGAGTTTATCCGCGTAAGAAGATGCTCCTTGAAAACTATCAATCGCTCTCTCAATTATATAACCTTTCTCAGCTACCACTAAGCGATTATCTAAAAAAGCAAAACTAAAATTCTTTCCTGAAGGATTCCTTACTTTTTTAATAGTAATCTTTTGATACTCTCTCGTTTCTAAGGTAACATTTTCTTCCTTTTCAAGTTTATCAAAAAATTGCCTTGCTTTTGTTTCATTCTTAACACCAATCACAATCAAAGGATTGGAATTTTCAAAAATTGGAGATGTTTCTTGAGGAGGAATTAACGCAATTGTTACGCCATCCATCCAAGGTTTAATATCTTTTTCAAAGGAAATGTTTTGATTAGCAAGGGTTTGGTTATCCCATTGATCAATACGAGTTTGAATATCTTGTTTAGCTTGAGGGTTTCCATATTGAGACAACTGTTGCCAAGCTTTCTCATTGGTAGAAAAATAGCCACTGGCAAAAGCTGATTCAGGAATCACTTCTGCTGCAATTAGAGGGGTTATTGGTTGACTTGACAGGAATGGTAATTCTCCTTGAAAATAATAATAAGCTCCTGCACTTCCTGCTACTACCATAGCCGTTAATCCAATGAGAGGAAGACAGCCACAACCTGATTGATTATCAGTTGACATAAAATTTATCCATAAATCATTATCTTTATTATAATTAATTGCTAATCAACCTTGAAATGAGGAAGAACTAATCAATCTTTTTTGTCATAATTCTTAATTTAAAAAATGTAACTAGAATGATCAAAAAAATCTTAATCTTTTTTTCAAAAGCATTCTTTTGTTTTTTATATTTAATGTCTTATCATATTGCTATAGTTTTTAATACAAACTTTAAAAGAGAGTTATCATCATGAAGCATCGTCAAGAACAACTATTTGATCTAGTTTTTCGTAATTTGATGAGTTTACCTGCATATAAGTTAAAAAACCAATATCAAAAAATATTTGAACAATATATACGTACAGAATTTCGGAAAGCAATTAGAAAACAAGAAGTAGAAGAACATTCTTTAATAAGTCGTAATAATAGAATAAATCAGTCTATTATTGATATTTATCAAAAACCTAATCGGTTACAGATGATCTGGTTTTCTTTTCTCTGGTTGCCTAATAGAGATAAACAGATATTTTTATTTTCAATTATATCTTTTTTTATTAGTTTTCTGGTTAGAAACAGTAATCTCTGGTTAATTTTATTTGGTGGCGTTTCTCTATTGATTTTTCAATTGTCTTTTACAATATTTGGCATAAGATTCGGTACATTTTATTCATTTGTTGAAGGCACTTTTTACCAAATAGATATAATTTTTGATAAGATTAAAGACTATGTTTTTAATCTTAGAAACATAGATGATAATAATTTAAACATAGAAGCAGATGAAATCATAAAAAATATCATAGAAGATGATATGTTAAGTTTAGATTATGATTGGAAAAAAATTAATGTTTTTATTATTGTATTTGCTTCTGTTATATCTTTTTTGGTCGTATATATTTCTGGGGATAGTTTGGTCATAGCAATACAGTATATAGCAAATATGTTAAACTTTGGAGATTTTGAATTAATTAAAAACCTGGACTCAGAAAAATTAGCTACTTTTATTTTGTTTCCTATCGGTTTAGCTTTAGGAAAAGATACTTTTATGGCAGGCTTAAAACAGAGACATAAACGTCTAAAACAGTCGCTTGATATTATTGAAAATTGTATTGCAGAGCATAATTTAGATTCAAAACAACATTAACAATTTTCATCTGAGGATTCTAAATTTTATAGATAATATGTTGTTCACTTTGATGATCTAGAGGAAGAATTAAAGCGTGGCTAAACTTCTTTACCTTACAAGTATGGGAACTGCTATAATTATTTTTCTTGTTGAATCGCTGCTAAAACTTGGGAATGAATCGTCCCATTTGTTGCCAAAACACCGTAATTATTGCTTAATTTTGTCCCCACAGAAAAATCTAAAGGTTTTCCCTCTAAATCTGTCACTTTGCCCCCTGCTTCTTCTACAAGAATCACTCCAGCAGCATGATCCCAGATATTCTCTTTTTTCCCTTTAAATTGAGGTAACGGCACTCTAGTATAAAGATGAGCATCTCCTTTGGCGATCGCCCCATATTTAGCCAAAGAATCCATCTGTTTCGCTACATAAGTTAACCCCAAACGCTGATCGATCGCGGTTTGTACTTTGCGATCGCTATGAATTGATTCCACACTTTCGATACGATATAACTGCTCAAAGTTAGACGAGGGATCAACTTTAATTATTTCAGGATTTCCCCCTTCTAAGGGCATTTCTACCGCTCCTTGACCCCGAATAGCCAAGAAAATCGCCCCTTTACTGCCATTTTCTCTTGGAAAAGCAGGACAAGCTAACACCCCTAACTTCACCTCTCCTCCTTCTACTAACGCCAACGCCACAGCGTATTGGTTTCCCCGAATAAACCCTTTAGTACCATCAATAGGATCTAACGTCCAATAACGTTGCGCCACTTTTCCGTTACCCCAGTTGATCCAATCAATCACATTGTCTGGGGTGGCGGTGGGAAGACTCTGTTGTACCTGTTCAATAATTTGCTGGCGTACCCCTTCTAACTCAGATTGTTGTAGGAGGGTAGCATCTTCTTCTCCAATGACAGGATCATCGGGAAACGCTTCAATTAACCCTTGACATAAAATAGCTTGCGCGCCAAAATCTGCCACCGTTACGGGACTGGTATCGGCCTTTTTAACCGCTTTTCCCCCTTCAGTTTGTTGGACTCGTTGACAGAGTTTAGCTGCTTCTGTGACTATCCTCAAGGCTAATTCTTTCTCTTGTTGATAACTCATTTTTTAGCAAAATTCTTCCCTATTCATTATCCATTACACCACGAACTGCTTCCACTACACGCTTCAAACCGACAGAATTAGACGCTTTAAATAAAATGCGATCGCCGGGTTTAATCACTTGGGTTAATCGTTGTATTAATGTTTCGTGGGTTAGAAAAGACTCGGTTTCAATGGTCTTAACCCCTTCCCCAATGGCTTTGGCTTGCGTGTCATCCACTAAGATAAACAGACCGTCAATGCCCAATTTTTGAGCCATTTCCCCTACTTCCCGATGTAATTGGGCTGATGCGTCCCCTAGTTCCTTCATCGTCCCTAAAACCGCTAAATGACGCTCTCCTGGAGTATCTTTGAGCAGTTGTAGGGCTGCTTTCATGGATTCCAATCCAGCGTTATAGGTTTCGTCTAGAAGAATAATATCGTTTTGTAAAGAATACTTTTGCGATCGCCCTTGAGGAAGGTTGACTTTCACTCCTTGAGTCAAAACAGTCCAGTCTAAGTTTAACTGTTTAGTCACAGCCAGAGCAGCTAAATAATTCAAGGCATTGTGACGACCGGGTAAAGGTAAGGGAAAATTCATCCCTTCTACCCTTAATACTTGATTTTCCAGTAATTCTCCTGTAATGTCGCCCCCTTCCAACCCATAAGTCATGATTTTACCTTGCCACACCGTTGCTGCTGTTTTCATCAATCGGTGATCATCATGGTTGAGAATAGCGAGGCTATCTTTAGGCATTTCAGCCAATAATTCACATTTTGCCTCAGCGATCGCCTGTCGTGATCCCAGTCGTCCGATATGCGCTGTTCCCACATTGGTAATGATGCCGATGGTAGGACGTGCAATTTGACTTAACAGGGCGATTTCGCCTCTTCCCCGCATGGCCATCTCAATAACGGCGTAGTCATGAGTCGTTGTTAATCCTAATAGGGTTTTCGGTACTCCTATTTCATTATTATAGTTTGCTTGGGTTTTATGAACATTTCCATAAACCCCTAACACCGCAGCCATTAATTCTTTAGTGGTTGTCTTACCCACAGAACCCGTAATTCCGATAATAGGAATCTGAACTTTATTTCGCCACCAATTTGCTATTTCTTGATAAGCCTTTAAGGTATCTTTAACAACAATTTGTGGTATTTTCTTAGTAGATTTTACAGGCACTTCATAATTAACAATTAAAGCCAATGCTCCTTTGGAAATTGCATTATCAACAAAAGAGTGTCCATCAAATTTATCCCCTTTTAAAGCAACAAAAATGTCATTTTTCTGAATATCTCGACTATCAGTATTAACTTTGTTAATTAATTGATTAGACAAAAGTTGCGATACTTTTTTTAGATTATTCGGGAAAATGTTTGGGATTTCATTTAGGATCATAGTAGTTTTTAGGGATGAATACTGGGAAAATATAGGAGATTTACTGAATAAAAAAAATTCAGAATTCGTGATCAAGATCACATACAAAAGGTGTTCTTTTCCGTTACTTTAAGAAATGTCTTTACAAAACAAAGATCATTAAGTAAAGTATGTTTAACTGTGAACTTTATGAAAGCAGGTTTAGCTGACCAATCATGAACAAAGTTGGAAAGAGAAAAGTTTTCAAACTCCTTTCCTAAATTGTTATAATATGGAAGCAATACAATAAACACTGTTGACCTAAACCAGACAGCTAAAAATGCTTGAGCAACGTCTATCATTAAACTAAAAGCGGGCGATAAATTTACCTATAATCTAAACGGAATTTTACAGCCCCAGGTTGAATTAATCAATTGAAATGGGCTGACGGCCATGAATAACTTACCCCAAACTTACTCCAGACAACAAGGATCTCAAGAAGAGCAAGTTATTTACGACTACTTCTTACAACACATCCGAACTGACACCCCTGGTCAGTTGGTTGAGGATTTTCGTCGCTTATTTATCGAAGCGCGAGGATTTCGTGACCCCCAACTTTATACGGCCTTAGAAAAAATCGTTAAAAGGAAGAATGAAGAATATCAATTCAACTATTTCTTCAACCGTTGTTGCCATATTCTGATTAACCATTGGCAAATGGATGTGCAGTCCCATGCTGCTATTCCTGAGTTAGTTGGACTTATGGAGAATCTTGCCCCTCCTCGGAGCGGTTATCAGGGTACAGCGAATCGGGTAAGATATCTGGTCAAAAACTTTACCCAGTGCGACCAGTATATCAAGCTTCAGCGATTAGCGCGAGTGGTCATTAATAAACTCGCTCCTGAAAAATCTAACATAGTGGGCAACTTAATTCATCGTTATCCCTATCTCTATAATCATTGCCTTTTAGGGGACGAAAGTAGTCAAGAACATCAACAAACCGTCAGAAAAATTAAAACTCAAACAGAAAGGCGTTTTGAGGTCAATTTATCTCGCTATGTCACTTACAAAGTTAGACTGGCACAAATGTCCCGTTCTCCTGAATTAGTCGTTCCCGAAAAAGGTCGCATCATTCGCCCCGTTAAAAATCCCACCCTGCTCAAAGATAAAGAATTAAACCAAGCATTAAAGCATTTTGTGGGAACGGTTGACGGAGGTTATACCTATAAGAGTTTATCCCAAAATTTCCTGAGTCATACGGTTCATACTCAAAGCTTTGGACGTTATAAAGACGACCTCTATGAATATATTCTTACCTCTTTAGATCCCAAATATTCCAAAGGTCAATTTAATAAAAATCTCTATCAATTATTACAAAATACCCTACCTGAGTGTAATCATCAAAAACCCAGTGAGTTTTTAATGTTACGGACTGCGAGTCAATTAATGAATTTCCTCATCGTTGAAAATGGAAAGAAACCCGATCACTACGTTTTTGTCGATATGATTTCTAACATGGGAGTGACTCGGACGATGGGTTTATTACTAAAGGTTGTTTTAGTTTCTAACAAGGTAAAACCCTATTTAGAAAAGCGTTTTTCTATCCTCTTTAATCACTATGAATCCTTTACCAAAGAGGGGGTTCCCTGGTTAGTCAAATCCTTAGAAAATTTACAACTAGCTTTTAGTGTTCATTTTGGCAAGGTAGATTTAACTTGTTTAAAACAGGTTAAAATGGGATAGGATAATGGGCAATTAAGAATTATCTAATTCCCTTATGTTTCAAGCGACACGCCGTCGTTTAGCTCTATGGTACACTACAGTTACAGCTATTTTGCTACTTCTGTTTGCCACAGGAGTCTTTTTTTATGTTCGTAGTACCTTAGTGGAACGAGTTGATGACACTTTAAAGCACGTTGTGGAAGTGGTTAACCGTTCTTTGGTCATTGAGTCTGTTTCGGTGTCTCAGGGACGCTATCAGGTTAATCTAGAAGCCAGTTTTCGGGACAATGCTGAAGCAGTGGAAGATGATCACATTGATCTTGAATGGTTTAACCCTCAAGGAGAGTTAGTTTGGTCAACCTTTAGCGATCCTCCCACCATTCCCCTTCATCTTAACCGACAGGCAGAGACGGTTTATTTTAATGGCGATCGCATTCTCAGACAAGTAACCCAAAGAATTAATTTAGACCGCTATATTTTAGGTTATTTACGAGTCAGTCATCCTTGGTTTGAAGTGACAAAACCCATTCGTCAACTTAGTCTTGATTTAGCACTGGGAACTTTAATTACTATTATTATTGTGGGGTTTATTGGTTGGTTTTTATCGGGTTTAGCTATTCAACCTATACGAGATTCTTATCAAAGTTTAAAACAATTTACAGCCGATGCTTCCCATGAATTAAGAAACCCTATTGCCACGATTCAAACCAATGTACAAATGGCTTTAGCTTACGGAAATAGCGACCCACAAATACAACAACGACAGTTGAAAGTCGTAGAAAGGTTAACGAAACGTTTAGGAAATTTGGTCAATGATTTATTATTTTTGGCTAGATCTGATAGTGGAATGTTACAAATGAGACAGCAAAACATACCCTTAGATGCACTTTTGATTGAAGTAATAGAAGAACAGAGAATTTTAGCCCAACAAAAAAGCATTTTTTTATCATTACATATTGTAGAACCAGACCAAACCTCGTCGTTAACGACGGGGTTTAAAAGTAATGAGGATAATTTTAGTTTATCAGGGGATTGGGATCAATTAGCCCGTCTATTTACTAATTTAATTAGTAATGGGTTAGAACATAGTTTTTCTGAGGAAACGATCTCAAAAAAAGACAAAAAAGTTGCTTCTGTTGAGGTAGAATTACAAAAGATAAAACGGGATCGTTTACATCAATTACAAGTGAAAGTAAAAGATACAGGAAAAGGCGTTCCTGAAGTAGCTTTAAGCCATTTATTTGATCGCTTTTATCAAGTTGATCCTTCTCGTAAAAGTGCAGGAGGTTCCGGTTTAGGACTGGCGATCGCAAAAGCGATTGTGGATAATCATCATGGACAAATTAAAGTGGAAAGTGAGTTAGAAAAAGGCACAATATTTACAGTTATTTTGCCTATTTATTGACTTCAGAAGCATTAGGAATGGTTGTTATGATAGCAGTTTTTCAATTGGGTGTGGGAAGTGTAGATTAATTAATTAATGACTAACAATTGATTAATTTTAGTTTAAAAAACCATATAGCATTTCCTGGACTCATGAGGTACACCTAATATTCAACTTCTGCTGCGTAGCACAGGCGAAGCCTGCCCTCCTGCCCTCCCGAACTCCTAAAACTATAAAAGTTTGTACCTCACAAGTATGAGAACTGCTATAAACATTTTGTTTATTACATCAATCCTGTATTTTAGACTAGCCAAAATATTTCTCAAAGTGCTATATTATTTAACGAATTTGAAAACATGAACTTTTCTGGTATTTTTGAGGAGTATAGCCTTGGTTTTTAATCTTTCTTCTGTTAACATACCCCTATTCAATTACCATCGCAACATTCTAGTTTTAGGGGTTATCTCTAGTTTAGGGTTAGCAACACCTTCTTTAGCTGCTGTGGCTAACTTCGACAGTTTAACACCAGGTTTTTCTGGTTCTACTGTTACTGATAATGATATTACATTTTCCAGTTTAATAGCAGGCTTTAGATTAGACCGGCCTCAATTTTTGATCCAGTCAAGCAATGAATTTGAACCCTTTTTTTCTAGTCCAAATTATCTAACCTTTGGTGTTCCTAATGTTGAGGAGTCTCTTATTGGTTCCTTTGGTTCGATGATGATTACCCCTAACGAAGTTTCAGACAGTGTTAGTTTAGATGTAGTTACCCTAAATCCCTCTTTTGGTTCTAGCGGTCCATTTTTACCCCCAAGTGATGACTCTCTGGTTTTAGAAGCCTTTTTTCAAGGAGAGTCAGTAGCTACAACTTCAGTGTTAATCTCAGATTTTACTCAATTTGATCCAGCCGGTCGATATTTATCTTCTACCCTATCTTTGTCTGGGGTAACGTTTGATGAATTGCAATTATTTACCCCTAAAGCTTTTGCTGATGGTGTAATTCCTCTAGCAATTGATGATGTTACTATCTCACCAGTTCCTGAACCCATTACTATTCTAGGAACAGCAACAGCCATTGCATTTGGAACACAATTTAAACGGAAGCTTAATCAGTCTAAAAAGAAAAAAAAGGATTAGGTGTTAGCATCCTATTCATTCAACAACAATACACCATTCATGTAATTCGTAGTCAACACAATTGTTAACAATTAAGGGATCTTTTTTAATGATAGCTTCTGCTTCTTCTAAAGAACCTGCTTTAAATAACAACATCCCCCCTCCATAGTCTCCCCAATATCCTGTTTTTGCTTCATGTCCTTGATTAATTAATTCTTGGACATATTTTTTATGGTCAGGAACATATTGATCAAAGACTTCCTTATTAACAATTCCTGTTTCAATTTTCACAAACCAAGACATAATAGAAAATAGAACTTACTAGGTTATGTAGCAACAATATTTAGTATATCATATTAATTTAATGATTAAAAAAGTAACATCGTAACTTACTTCTATTGGTTTAGGATAGCATTGATTATTCCAGTAATTGATTAATTGCTTCATCTCAGGAATTGATAGTTTTTGTTGCTTTAAATTGCATCCTGCACCAATCATTTTAAGACTTCTAAAAAAATCGGCTGCATTCTTATAATTTATGGTCACTTTTTCTTCATATATATAAGTTTTATGAGGGGGAATTGATAAGTTTTTAATTAACTCAACTGTATTGGGTAATTGATTTCTAGTGAACGGTAAATTTAATTCATTACACATATTTTTCCACTCAGGAAAACTCTCATCATTGGGAAAAGCAATTAATAACAATCCTTGAGGTTTTAAGCTATTAATTAAACGATCTAAACTATTAACAATATCTTGAAACCATTGTACGGTAAAACTACTAAAAATTGCAGCATAACTATTGGGATTTGTTTTTATAGTTTCTCCATCTACTTGTCGAAATTGAATTAATTTTTTTTGTTCCTCAGGAATTTGTAAGTTTTCGTCACAATATTTCAGCATTTCATCAGAGATATCAATAATATCTAAATAATGGTTAGGAAACTGTTGAATAAGTCCCTGAGTTACAAACCCTGTTCCACAACCAATTTCTAAAATTAGTCCTTTAGGAATAGAATAAGCATATTTTTCTGATAGTTTTAATAGCTTTTCCGCACATTGTTTTTGAACTTGTGAATGATATAAATAGTTGGCAACTCCTTTACTAAAATTATACGCTATTTTTTCTTTTTGCTCACATTTAGTTGATTCAATGAATACCATAATTGTCTATTTCTCCTAATGCTTGATTGACAATGGTTAAGCAAGATTTTGTATCAGTAAAAGGTAAAGCATGTCCAGCATCTTTAATTTCATAATATTCACTATTTTGACTCAATTTTTTATGGAATTTTTGACTATAAGATGCAATATATATTCTATCTTTTGAACCATAAATTATATAGATTTTAGGTATTTTTTTTAGAATATTTATATCTAATCTTGATGTATCTAATAGGTTTAAATCTTGTTCTAATTTTTCCCAGTTTGCATTTTTATAATTGGGTTCAATAGACGAAAAAGGATAATAACATTTTTTATAGAAGGATGCTAGAACAGTTTTAGGATTATTTCTAAATTCATTTATCATTAGTTTTAAAGCATATTTTGATCGTTTTCTTTGCTTGTCATTCTCAGGATGAAATTCATCAAAACTATTAAAAAGAATGAGTATATTAGCTTGTTTAATTTGTTCTAAAGGACATAAATGTAACCCAAAAGAATGAGCAAAAATAATCTTATTTAGATTAGTATCTTCAAATTTTGGACAATTTTTATCTTGAAAATATCCTCTATCGTAAGCTTTAAATTGAAAATTAGCTAATAATATTGATTGCCAGTTTTTCCAGAAATTTCTATCAAAACCCCAACCATGATAAGCAATAATTTCTCCTTTAAAATTCATGATACTGTTGTAATAAATCAATAAGATAATTAATGTGTTCGGGTTGATGTTGACTTGATAAAACTAAACGAATTCTTGCAGTATTTTTCGGAACAGTTGGGGGTCTAATTGCAGTAGCTAAAATACCATTCTTTTCTAAGTATTGTGATAAATTCAGGGCTTGCATTTCATCACCAATAATTACAGGAATAATAGGAGAATTAGAATTTAGAACTTGATACCCTAAATTTTTCAGTTTATTTTGTACATAATTTACCTGTTGCAATAAATATTTCCTTTCTTGATCTAAGCGAGGAATGATATCAAAAGCAGCATCAATAGAACCTATAACAGCAGGAGGTAAAGCAGTGGTATAAATGAACCCTGGACAACAATTAATTAAATAATCACGCATTAGTTTAGAGGTAGTAATAAACGCCCCAAAACTGCCTATTGCTTTGCCAAAAGTTCCTAAACTAATATCAATTCCTGACTTGTTCGCTGTCAGTCCCATGCCCTTCTCTCCCATGATACCTAAAGCATGGGCATCATCGAGGTAAAGAAGTGTATTATATTGTTGAGAAAGTTGAATCAAAGCATCCACATCACTTCGATCACCTTCCATACTAAAAACTGTCTCAGTAACGATTAAAATACGATTGTAGCCCTGTAAAATTGCTTTTTGAAGTAATTTATCCAAATGGTTTAAATCATTGTGTTTATAGCGTTTCCATTGGGCTTTACTCAAAAGAATACCTTGTAGAAGGCTACTATGGATTAAGCGATCGCATAATATTAGGGATTGTTGATTAACTAAAGTAGGAATAATGGTTGTATTAGCCTGAAATCCCGTGTTAAATAGCAATGCTGATTCTTTCCCGCATAATTTTGCCAATTTTTGCTCTAATTTTTCATGAATATCATAGGTTCCAGTGACTAAGCGGGACGCAGTTGATCCCGTTCCATATTGGTTAAGATAGTCTTGAGAGGCTGCAATAATTTTGGGGTGTTTGGAGAGTCCTAAATAATCATTAGAACTAAAATTAATTAAACTTTTGCCATTTTTAATAACTGTAACTGCATCTTTTGGATAAACACTATTTAATTGTCTTAAATTATTACTTTTTTCTCTTTCTTGTAACTCCCTTTCAATAAATTCTAAGTCATTATCGTTATTAATACCAGAAATCATAAAACTTTTTAAACCTCAATTGTAGGGTGGGCAAAAAATAATAATCTCTAATCATGTAATAAGTTTTTTCCAATTTGCCCACCTTACCATATCTTTTCTCTTATTAAATAGGTTTAGAGACATTTTGAGGAACGTCTCTGGCAATGTTTAATCCTCTTTTGTCTTCGGTTTATAAGTGGATTTTACTTGTAATTCTTTCAACTGTTTACTATCAACGGAAGCGGGGGCTTCTGTCAGCAAACAACTGGCTTGCTGAGTCTTAGGAAAGGCGATAACATCACGAATAGAGTCCTCTCCTGCTAATAGCATAACGAGACGATCTAACCCGTAAGCAATACCCCCATGAGGTGGCGTTCCATACTCAAATGCTTCTAACAAAAAGCCAAACTTATTATAGGCTTCTTCTAACGATAACCCAATGGTTTCAAATACTTTTTCTTGGATTTCTTTTTGATAGATTCGTAAACTTCCGCCACCAATTTCTACCCCATTATAAACCAAGTCATACGCTTGCGCCTTTGCGGTGGCTAAATCGTCTAAATCTGCTAAATTAGGGGCAGTAAAAGGATGGTGCAATGCTTCTAAACGCTTCTCATCGGCATTCCATTCAAACATAGGAAATTCTGTGATCCAAAGTAAGTTTATTTTCTCAGGATCAATTAAATTCATGCGTTGACCAACCACTAATCTTAAGCGAGATAAAGACTTATTTACTGTATCTGTATCTCCTGCACCAAATAATAACAAATATCCAGGTTTTGCCCCAGTTCTTGCTAATAACTCAGCTTTTTGTTCCTCTGTTAAATTATCTTTAATCGCCCCAATGGTATCTAGTTTATTATTTTCTTTAACCCGGATATAAGCGATCCCTTTTGCACCTGCATCCGTTGCTTCTTTAAATAAGTCACCTCCTGGTTTTATTTGAACGTTAGAGATAACATCATTCCCCCCAGGAATGGGTAAAACTTTTACTTTACCTCCATTTTTTACTGCCCCTGAGAACACTTTGAAACCGCTATCTTTTACAATATCGGAAACGTCAACTAAAGTTAGATCAAAGCGAGTGTCTGGGCGATCTGTGCCATACTTATTCATGGCATCTTGATACGTCAAGCGAGGAAAAGGACGAGGTAAATCAAGATTTTTGACTGCTTTAAAAATAGAGCAAACTAATCCTTCATTCAGTTCTAGAATTTCATCTTCAGACATGAAACTCATTTCCATATCTAATTGCGTAAATTCAGGCTGTCTATCGGCCCGTAAGTCTTCGTCACGAAAACATCTAGCAATTTGGTAGTAACGATCGCATCCTGATACCATCAATAATTGTTTAAATAATTGAGGAGACTGAGGCAGTGCATACCATTGTCCAGGGTTAACTCTAGAAGGTACTAAATAATCCCTTGCCCCTTCAGGAGTAGAACGAGTCAGGATGGGGGTTTCTATTTCCATAAACTGCTGTTCATCTTCGAGATAACGACGCATCGCTTTAACAACAGCATGGCGTAATTGTAAGTTTTTAGCCATGCGATCGCGTCTTAAGTCTAAATAGCGATATTTGAGACGAGTTTCTTCTTTTACTAACTCTGCATCTAAACTAGAAACCACAAAAGGAAGTTGTTTATTAACGCCATTTAATAACTCAATGGACTCTGCATAAATTTCTACTTCCCCTGTGGGAATTTTTGGGTTTAAAGACTCTGGGGGACGCTTACTCACTTGTCCGATAATTTTGACCACATATTCGTTGCGTAACGTCTCAGCAATGGGATAGGATGTAGGGGTACGTTGGGGATCGCTGACAATTTGCACGATGCCTGTGCGATCGCGTAGATCAATGAAAATTACTCCACCGTGATCTCGACGGCGATCAACCCATCCAAACAGGGTGACAGTTTTATTAATATCCGTTGCTTTTAAGTGGTTACAATAATGGGTTCGCATCTGGAATTTATCTAATTTGTTATTGTACTTCAGTTGTGTCTTGTTTCTCTTGACACTGACTAAAATTGAGACGTACTTTCCATTATCTCTTATTGTTGTCCTTTTGAACTGTGTTGGGTTTAACGGTCTATTTTTTTTAAGATTAAGTTTATATAGCAGTTCCCATACTTGTGAGGTACAAACTCTTCTAGTTTTAGGAGTTAGGAGTTTGGGAGTTCAGGAGTTCGGGAGTTCGGGAGTTCGGGAGTTCGGGAGTTCAGAAGTTGAATCTTAAGTGTACCTCATGAGTCCAGGAAATGCTATATTTTTCCTAAGTGCATCAAATTATCCTATTAATTTTTCTGTCATAAATCAGCGATCGCAGTTTTATTATATTTCATGAATTGACTTTTTCTATTAGTTCTCCTTGCAAGTATTTATGTAATATTTCTGTTGTTAAATCGTAAGGTGGGCATTGCCCACCCTACTTACTGGTATGTGTTTTTGATTGATATGATGATTTGCGTAGGTTTGATAACGTTTAATTTCTGCATCAACATTATCAATGGTTTGCCATTCTTCATTTTCAACACTGTTTAATAATTCTTTTTCTTCTAAGTTTAATATAGACATGAATAAAATACAGTTTTGTTGTAATTTTTAACTAATCATTCTTTTTGGGTTTTATGTTATTGGTCTGGGACAAAATATTTTCTATTTCATTTCCAGAGGTTCCATAGCTTACAGTAATTGAGTTTGGATCGTTTTCTATTTGTTTCATCCTAACTCGAATTGCTGCTGCATCTGTGGTATTTTTACGGATATAGTCTCTTAATTCTTGGGTTGTCATTTGTTCAAATTTTTTCATGATACAAATCTCCAATTGCTTTAGTTTGTGTAAAATTTTCAATTTTTTTGGAAGCATTTAAAATTTCAATTCCGATGACGTTTCCTTGTGCGTCATAATCTAATATAACCCCTGGACTGATAGCATCACTTTCTTCAATTTCTGCGTTACTCCAATTAAGTCTTAAAACATCAACATCTCTATCATATTTAGCTTCCATTGTTTAATCTCCTATATTTGTTTAATTTGCTAGTAAAATAAACGGTGACAATTTTTTTAGGTTCAACTAAATCATTAACATAAATCCTCAGTAAATATATTTTATCATTATTTTTGGTAAATGTTCCTTGATAAACTTTGAGTTCGTCTTCTTCTATGATTTCCTCTGGATTTTCCAAAATTAATTCAAGAATCGAAATGGGGATTTTTCGCTTCATAATTTCTTCTTCTGCGTGTTTACTCAAAACGAATCTCACGTTATTTATTCCTTTTTTCAAAGATTATCTTCATTATTTTCCTTTATTTTACCAGATTCAGCTAACTGCTTAACCTCTTGTTGTAAGGATTGTATATCGATTTTATTATCTAATTTTTTAGCTGCTTTTAGCTTCCGTTTCGCTGTTTTAATATTTCCTGTCCCCTTAGCAATAGCGAAACTTTGTCTCACTAAAAATTCTGCTTTTTCTTCATCACTCCAACCCCCATAGTTTAAGCAAGTTTCGGCTGCCTTTTCGGCGGTTTCTGCTTCACTTTTGGCCTCAGCTTCCATGTTTGAGGAAGGAACAGACAGCAACACAGGATGAAACTGTAATCTTTCACATCCTATTTCTAACCAGTGTAACCAATCACCCCCACGCCATACTTTGACGGTGTTGTCCCAACTCCCAGAAACAATGGTCTCTCCATCAGAACTGATAGCGACACTGCTGACAGGATATTGATGACCTTGTAGGGTATGGAGAAGTTTACCCTGTCTATCCCATACGTTGACCGTCTTGTCCCAACTCCCAGAAACAATGGTCTCTCCATCAGAACTGATAGCTACACTGCTGACAGGATATTGATGATCTTGTAGGGTATGGAGAAGTTTACCCTGTCTATCCCAGACGTTGACCTTGTTGTCAGAACTCCCAGAAACAATGGTCTCTCCGTCTGAACTGATAGCTACACTCAGGACAGTATCTTGATTACCTTCTTCACTGATAGCGACACTGCTGACAGTATTTTGATGACCTTGTAGGGTATGGAGAAGATTACCCTGTCTATCCCATACCTTGACCGTCTTGTCATCACTCCCAGAAACAATAGTCTCTCCATCAGAACTGATAGCGACACTCCTGACAGTATTTTGATGATCTTCTAGGGTATGGAGAAGATTACCCTGTCTATCCCATACCTTGACCGTCTTGTCAGAACTCCCAGAAACAATGGTCTCTCCATCAGAACTGATAGCGACACTGCTGACAGGATCTTGATGACCTTCTATAGAGTTTCTTTCCCTGACCTGATCGATCGCAGCATACAAACTCGATCGCACTTCGGGTAACATCCTGGGAACTTGCCAAGCATTTAGATTATCTCCTGTGGTAGCAATAGACAATAACAACGCTTCTAAGGGTTGAATAGGTAATAAGTTCTTAACGGTTGCTGCTTGTTCTCGTAACGTTGCAACAGTGGCCCGTTTATTGGAGTCCATCCCAAAAAACACAGATACCACACCCATGACAGCAATGATAACCATAACCCCTCGGTGTCGCCAACGACGCATCTCGTCTTGTTGCTGACTAACCTCAACATAGTCCTTGGCCATCCCATTCAACATTTTTAGCTGACGGTATTTACTGAGGTAGTCTGTTGCTTTCTCTAGTTTGGTCCCTTGTAACAACAGCCCTCGATCACGGGGTTTTCCTTGGTTAACCCAGTCTTTGGCCGCCGTTTCAATGTCTCTCTGGATTACCATAGCACTTCGATATTTATCCTGCCATTGTCTTAACCGTCCCCAGTTTCTGATTAATGCTTCATGAACCACATCAATAATAATATCTGAGTCATCATGTTTATTTGTTGGTTGTTGCAGGAAAAAACCTGTTAACCCATAAACAGTTATTTGCTTAACCATTAATAATAAAAATTTACTTTTGCCTTTTGCCTTTTCCTCCTGGGAGGGTAGGGTGGGTTGCCTTTTGCCTTCCCGAAGAATAAGTCTATTATCTTTATCTGCTAACTTTTCTGTTACCTTATCTAAGTCATCCCAAGAATGATATTGATTGACTAATTCTTGTAAAGCAATTCTTCTGCGAGTATCAAAGGTTTCTCCTATTTGAGTTAATTCTAAAAACAATCGTTGAGCGATCGCCTGTTCTTTTTTATTCAAACTTTCAAAGACAGCATCGGCGCGTTTTTCTAAGGTTCCTTCAATTCCACCTAAGTTTTGATAAGTTTTCAGGGTTAAAAATTTTTCGCCTTGTTTCCTTGTTTCTAACCACAGTTGAGTCAAGGTATATTGCAGTAGGGGTAAACTTCCTGGATAATCTTCAACATCGTTAATTAACTGTTGTTTTAATCCACTTCCTATCTGTACTCCCACCAAATCTGCTGGTTTAATGATGGCTGCTTCTATCTCTTCACTGTTTAAATGTTCAACATTAATATAGGGTTTATTGATCTGTTGCACAAATTGAGGATATTCTCGTAAGCGTCCCCGAAAGTCTGAACGCATCCCAATAATTAAATAGAGATTTTTGTGTTCTTGTAATAACCTCACCAGTTCTCTTAAAAAGTCTGTTCTAGTTACTTCATCGCACATGGTAAAGCATTCTTCAAACTGATCGATGATCATGATTATTTTGGTTGCTTCATTTATCCCTACTTCCCCTCCTGGGAGGGTAGGGTGGGTTGACTTCATACTGTTGGGTTTCGTGTCCTCAACCCAACCTACGTTGTGTAATTGTTGTAAGGGGTTTTCTGTGGGAGAAAATGGAGTTAAATATGTCCATAAATGACTGCCTAAAATTTTTTGTCCTAATTTCAATTCATATAACAAACCTGCCCGTAATAAGGAGGATTTACCGCTACCAGAAGCCCCTAAAATAGCTAATACTCTGTCTTTTTCTATTCTTTCTAATAATCTCTCCGTTATCTGTTTCCTTCCATAAAATACCGTTGCATCTTCTGGAATTTCCTGAAAATAAGACAAAGAACGATAAGGACATTCATCCCTAAAGTTCATTAAAGTATTACGCTTGGTTAGGAGAATATTGCGCGGAGAATTAGCAATTAAGGGACGTTGAGATGTAGTTCTCATTGCCTTCTCAATATGCGTCCCCAACTTATGACTATCTACCCATCCATCAGCATCATTTTCAGGGTTTAACCCTTGTAATAAAACTTCAGTTAATAACCCTTGTTGATGAGTAATCTCCTTAGCAAATTCATGCGATCGGGTCGCTGTAATTAAACAATAATCTTTATCTTCAGGAATATATTTAAGCAACTCCCCACTATAACAACAGTCCAACCAAACAATTACTTTTTTAACCTTACTCTGTTGTATTTGTTCTCCTAACCAACTTATAGAAACACCATAAATATTGCCATCAGGATAAGCATCACTGGTTACTAAAAAAACATCTTCTTTTCCATCAACAACTTTACGCCATCCATGACCCGAAAAAAAGAATAAAGCAGTCTCAGCAATAGGATCGGAAGCAGGAGGATTAAAAAGATTCGTAATTTTATATTTCAAGTCTTCTGAACAAACTAAACCCGTCCCTGTTAGTTTTTCTTCTCCTTTTTGATTGGGATTTTCAGGTAATCTTTGAATGCGAAAAGTTTCGTACCCATAACGATCTAACCGTCGTGACAAATCTTCTCCATCTTTCTCCCCTGAAGTAAGATAAAATAGAGTAGTCTGAGAAGGATAGCGATCGATCCCAACTATTAAAGCTTCCCATTGACCATGATTACTCATCAGTTATCAGTCTCTTTATTATAATCACCGTAGGGTGGGTTACGACGGCTATAATTTAGGCTATCACAGGAATATAACAATTCGTCGTAGCCCACCTTTGAGTTAAAATTTAAGCTAAGATTAGGATCTAACAACCACAGTGTTCACTTTAATTCTATCCCATCACTTAATAGCAGTTTTCAATTGAGTGTATCAAAATTTCAGTAGGCGTGAGTGTGGGGAGTGTGGGAGGGGTGGGAAGTATGGGGAGTATGTGCATTTTAATGTTTAATCTATGCAAACGAAAACTGCTATAAATATCAATTATCATTAATCCTATCTAACTACTTAACGGAGATAACCTAATGGAAGAAAAAACACAAATAACCTTAGCATTCTTACTCGCATTAAGCGACATCAAAATATCCTTAACCCATGAAGAAAAGGAAACTTTAGGAAATATTGCTGATCAACTCGACATCCAAACCAAAGCATGGGAAACCCACACTAAACCCATGTTATTAGAAATCATTGACTCAAATATTCAATTAAAAGAAGCATACGAAACTTATCACTCCCAACTAGAAAAAAATCCTAACTTAACCACAGATATCTTACCCACTTCTGAGGAACTTAAACAAGAATTTAATAGTGAACCAGTATTCGCTATTAAAGGTTCTAAACCTACGGATAAACCCACAGGATATGAACAACAAATTAACAATACAATGATTCTTATTAGTCGTTCCCCAGAACCCGAAACAACTATCAATCAATTATCATTTATTGGCAAATTGAAACAATTTTTAACTGGTTCTAGTCAATCATAAAAATGTTTTGCTTTTAATTTTATGAGCGAATTAATTTATCCTACAATTGATTTATTTATCTATGATATCAGGGATGCTCTCAATACAACTGATGAAGAAATCAAGAACAATTTAACTAAATTTCAAAGTAAACTTCCCCCTAATAACCAGTTAGTTGATTCTACCCTAGAAACTGAATATTTAGAGTTACTTCCTCAAAAAAAAACAATTGATTTTGAAACAAAATATGAGGATAAAAGCTTAAAAGGTTACTACTATCCTGTCCGTTTAAATGATACATACGCCTTACAAATTGACTGTTCAATCGAGAATAAAATAGTTGCCCAACCTATCAATAGCTTTAAACTTATAAAAGAAACAATTGAACAACAATTAAACAAACAAAAAGAAACATTAGGTAAAACTTGGTTAATCTCAGGATGTCTTAAAAATAGTGCTGAGCAAACTCATGAAAAAATTGCCAAAGATTCTTATAATACCTTGTTTCCAGACTATAATTGGCAGAAAAATTTACAAGAAAAAATATCATTTTTTGATGGTGAATTATTTGAACTTTGGCATAATGATCTATTAACAAATAACACTCATCATGTTATAATCATCATCTATTCTAAAATAGAGAATGAGCAAAAAATTGCTAATCTATCCATAGATCTAATTGGATTATTTTGTTATCAACATAAAATATTTTGGGCTTATAATCAAAGTAGAACAATAAAAGAATCTTTACTTAAGTTTTATAGAAAAATTGAAAGTACAAAACAAAAACTTAATAAAAAACATCTCAAAATTAAACTAGATGATATTCAAGAAATTTTAGAAGACTATACCGTAGACTTGCCAAAATTAAACATAAAAAGACAAATTTTAGAAATAAATCTTATTAACTACAAAAGAAGGTTAAAAATAATCAAAAATAAATTAAACGTATCTGAAAATACCAAAGTATTCAATAAATTTATTAACTTATCCTATCAGAAATATCGCTTACAAATCATCAAAGATCAAGAAAACATGGAACTTGGATTAAAATTATTAGAAAGTAATATTAATATTATTCGCAGTCAAATAGAAGCAGAAAAAGCCAAACGCGATCGCAACTTTCAAAACCTTGTAACTCTAGTGGGAACAGGAACTGCATTAATGGCTTTAATTGACGATGAAGGAAAAAAATGTAAAGCTATTACAGAAGTAATGCCTAATCAATTCATAGAGAGAGTATGTGATAGTAACTTTGGAGAAATTGTTGCCTTTCCTATCATCATGATCTTTATTTTAGGATGTTTGGGATTAGGAGCGAAAGCTATCTTAGCTAAATTAAACTGAGTCAAGTGAGACTTTCCCTAGAATTTAGATCTTGTAGTAAGAAAAGCTATAGCGTTTCCTGGACTCATGAGGTACACCTAATATATATTCAACTTCTGAACTCCCGAACTCCTAACTCCTAAAACTAGGAGAGTTTGTACCTCACAAGTATGGGAACTGCTATAGTATTATTATATAATATTCAATAGGTCTAGATTAACAGCATCCCTAAATCCTTTATTTTTATCAATATTATGAATCTAAAAAACTTTGATAGCGAAGACAATAACCGTAAATTTGAATTACCAGGAGCTAAACCCCATTATAACCCCGATCGCTACGGACAAGTTAATCATATTTTTCTCGATTTAACCCTCGATATTCCCCATCAAAGCTTCACGGGAACCTGTAACATTACCTTAACCCCTGTACGTTCTGGAATTAATCAATTAATTCTCGATGCTGTTGATTTAAACATCGATTCTGTCCTAATTAATGAAGTTAGTCAACCTTTTGATTATGAGCAAGGAAAATTAACTATTAATCTGCTAAAACCGACTCAAGAAGATCCCATTAAAATCATTATAAACTATGGCGTAGAAAAACCGCAAAGAGGACTTTATTTTATTGCCCCAGATGAGCATTATCCTGAGAAACCGACTCAAGTTTGGACACAAGGAGAAGATGAAGACTCGCGCTTTTGGTTCCCTTGTTTTGACTATCCGGGACAGTTAGCAACTTCAGAAATTAAAGTCAAAGTTCCTAACAAGTTTATGGCTATTTCTAATGGTGAATTAATTAATCAAGAAACCGTTGGAGATGAAACGATTTATCACTGGTTGCAAAAACAGGTTCATCCTACCTATTTAATGACGTTAGCGGTAGGAGAATTTAGTGAAATCAAAGATGAATGGAAAGGTATTCCTGTTACTTATTATGTAGAAAAAGGCAAAGAAGAACAAGGAAAGATCAGTATGGGGAAAACGCCCCAAATGATTGACTATTTTTCTTCAAAGTTTGGCTATAATTATCCTTTTCCTAAATATGCCCAAGTTTGTGTTAGTGACTTCATCTTTGGTGGGATGGAAAATACTTCAACTACTTTACTAACTGATCGCTGTTTACTGGATGAAAAAGCGGTTAAAGATAAACCCTTTACAGAAAGTTTAGTCGCCCATGAATTAGCCCATCAATGGTTTGGTGATTTGGTGGTTATAAAACACTGGTCTCACGCTTGGATTAAGGAAGGAATGGCTTCTTATTCTGAAGTTTTATGGACAGAAAAGGAATACGGAAAAGATGATGCTGCTTATTACCTATTAAATGAAGCCAGAAGTTATTTAGACGAAGATTCTTCCCGTTATCGTCGCCCCATTGTTACTAATATTTATCGCGAAGCAATTGAATTATATGATCGCCATTTATACGAAAAAGGTGCTTGTGTTTATCACATGATTCGAGGTATTTTAGGAGAAGAATTATTTGATAAAGCAATTCATAAGTTTGTTAATGAAAATGCTCATAAAACTGTAGAAACCATTGACTTATTAAGAGCAATAGAAACCGCTACAGGTTATAACTTACTATTCCTTTTTGATCAATATGTCTTTCGGGGTGGACATCCTGACTACAAGATTAATTACAGTTGGGATAATGATAATAATCTGGCTAAATTAACCATTACGCAAACCCAAGTCAAAGAAGAAGAGGGTAATAATAAAGATAACTTTGATCTAAAAATACCCATTGGTTTTGGGTATGAAAATGCAGCCATGAAAACCTTTACTATGCGTATTCATGAGAAACAACAAACCTTTTACTTTCCCCTAGAAACAAAACCCGATTTTATTAGCTTTGATGTTAATAACTATTTCTTGAAAACCGTAGAATTAGACTATCCCATTGCCGAATTAAAAGCCCAGTTAAAACATGATCCTGATCCTGTTTCTCGTATTTATGCAGCTATTGCTATTGGAAAAAAAGGCAACGTAGAAGCAGTTAAAAGTTTAGAAGAATCCTTGACAAATGATCCCTTTTGGGGAGTCAGATTAGAAGCAGCTAAACAATTAGGAAAAATCACCTTAGATCAAGCAGGAGAAGCTTTAAGAAAAGGGTTATTAGATAATCATGCTAAAGTTCGCCGCGCTGTCATTGAAAGCTTAGGAAAAATCAACAATAATGACTGTTATGATACCTTAAAAACTTGCTTAGAAACTGAAGATAAAAGCTACTATTGTGAAGCAGCGATCGCTACCAGTTTAGGGTCAATATTATCTGGTAATTTAAAAGAAAAAACCCCAGAAGTCATTGAATTATTAAAAAACGTCTTAGAAACTCGTTCAGGTTGGAATGAAGTGGTAAGATCAGGGGCAATTAATGGGTTAAGTAAACTCAAAACGAACGGCGATGCTGTGGATGTTATTGTTAATTATACAAAATTAGGAATTCCTCAACCCTTAAGATTAACAGCCATTCGCGCATTAGGGACTATTTCTACAGGACAAACACCCAATAAATTAGAAGAAATTCTTGACATTCTAGAGTCTATTTCTCAAGAAAGTTTCTTCTTAACTCAAGTCGCAGTTAGCACAGCTTTAGGACAAATGGAAACCCCCAAAGCAGTGACTATTTTACAAAGCTTAGCTGATAGAACCCCAGATGGACGAGTTAAAAGAAAAGCAGAGGAAGCTATCAAAAAAGTTCAGAAAAAATTAGGATCAGATAAAGGAATTCAATCTTTACGGGATGAACTTGAAAAACTGAAACAAGAAAATCAAGAATTACAAAGTCGTATTGCTAACTTAGAAGCTAAAAATAGTTAGTAAGTAGGTAGGCATAATTAAACATGAAATATTTGTAGGGTGGGCAATGCTAATTAAAGCTAAAACTTTGATATAAAGAGACTTCTCGACATTGCGCACATTATCCGTTTATTTCTACTCACCTACTTATTGAATATGTATCGTCTCTTCAGGGTAAAGCGTTAGAAATCAAAATTAATATTAAACAGATTATCCTCTTAGCATTTACCATGTTTGCTTAGACTAGACTGTACGGTATGCTTTTTCGGCAGTTAGTTTAAACTCTAGTTTAAAGTTAATAATTTTTTAAGATTTTAAATCTCAACAATACGATTAAATTTTAGTTAATAGGGATAATCTCTAAAAAAACTCTATCAAAAAACACAACTATCCATTCTTTTTCCTAAGTAAGTTTTAAGTAAGCACACAAAATTAATTACACAAAAACTGTAGGGTGGGCAATGCCCACAATAAGCTCTGGATAAAAGTTTTGGCCTTTTACTAGGCAATGCCCACCGTGCAATCAATTTTGTTTAGGCACTTATATCACTGTGTGTCAATGGTATTAAGATAATGAACAAGACTACTAATAATCCATCTTTACTCGCAAAGTTAAGTCAGCTATCAGATGATTTAGCTTATCTATCTCCTCATGAGTTTCTGTTGCAATTACCCGACAAGATTTGTGAATTATTAAAAGCTGATAGTTGTATTTTATGGATATTAAACGAACAAGAGCAAAAATTTCAAGTTGCTTATGCTTCTCAAGAAGTAGATGACGAATATAAAAGAATTGAACTTCCCTTAAATCACCCGACAATTCAGCGTAAATTTAACTTTAATAAGTCTACAGTCAAAAATAAAGTGTTTTATATTAAAGATCTTAAAGATATTAAACTTATATTAATATCCAAGGAAGAAATTAAAAAAAAATGTAATTCTATTGCAACAATTGCTTTAAGAACTGAGGAAAGATTGGTTGGCTTACTTGATTTATTAATTAAAGAAGAAAATAAACAATTTACTTTAACTAAAGCAACAAGAGAAGTATTTAAAATTCTGGGAACTTGTACTTTATCTGCTATCTATAAATCAGAATATGAAGATAGACAAAAATTACAAAAATTAATACATATTATGCTAACAATGACTCAAAAGTATACAGTTACTGATGTCTGGCAACTTTTAGAAGAAGGCTCTTCAGAATTAGTCGATTTTAAATATGTTTGGATTAGTAAACTAGACCATAAAACGGGTCAGCTAAAAACAGCTAATCAACAGTCTAATTTAGAACAAGAAAATCGCCAATCTTCTCTCAAAAATCAAAAAATTGGCATTACTGGTAAAGCAATCAAAGATGAAAAGCCCATTCTTGTTAATGATGTTAAAAATGCTTCTGATTTGCTACGAAATATTTATATTCAACATAACCCAGATACCCTTTCAGAATTAGATCTTCCTATTGTTATTAATGACATTCCTGTTAGAATTGGTCAGACAATTGAATTAGGGTCTAAATGTTTTGGAGTCATTAATTTAGAAAGTGATAAGACAAATGCTTTTTCAGAAAATGATAAAGAACGTCTTTGGTTATTAGCTCGTTTTGCTGCTATTCGCTTAGAGAGAATAGAATCTGAACGTAAAATTAAGGAACTCAGAAAAATTGAAAAAAAAATTTTTAATGCAGAAAACTATGAGAAGATTATTAAGATTATAATTAATACTATTACTGATGTTTTAAAGTTTACATGGGTTAATATTTCTTTGATTGATTCCGAACAAACAAGCATTAAAAGTGAATATGTCTCTGGGAATTTTATGTCACCAAAAACTCAGGAAGAATTTAAACAAGAAGTTTCTCATTCATTACAAGAGAATGATATTCAATCAGATATTATTAAAAATGGGAAAATAGAAGTAATTGATGCATGGGATGACCGACTTGATGGTCGAATTTATCATAAATATAAACATCGTTATTTAATTAGAGCTTTTCTTCCTATGATTGAACAATCAACTAATCTAGTAATAGGAACAATTGAAGTTGGTTATGAAAAAAGATATCGCAAATATATTTATGAGGAAGACATCCAAATTATCAAAAGTTTGATAGACTATTCTATTAATTTTTTGGAAAGACTAAAAACGGGAATGATTGATAAAAGTATGCACGAATTCAAGTCTCCTATTTTTGGGATAAGAAGTAATGTTGATTTCCTATTACGTCGTAAAATTAATGATCAAATTAACCTAATTGAAAAAAAAGATAAAGATTATATTGTCATCAAATTAAATGATATATTAGCTGATTCAGAAAGTTTAGCGAATCAAGTCGGAGAACTAGAATATTTACTAGGGATACCTAATTCTCGTAAATTAATATTTGAACAAACCAATGTTTTCAAAGATATTATTGTCAAAACCATTAATCAATTAAGTCTTACTCTTAGGAATTTTAAACTTTCTCCTAAAAATATAATATATGATTCAAAAGATGTTGATAGAATTCAAATTTTTACAGATAGAACAAAGTTAAACCAGGTTATTTCTAATCTTCTTATAAATGCAATTAAATACTCTAAAGATCGGCCTAAGTCTCTAAAAAAAGATCCGAATCAATTTAGAGTTTTTTTGGAAGTGGAAGAAAATCAAGAAGACTTCATTATTAAATTCCAAGATTGGGGAATCGGAATAAATGAAGAAGATCGTGATAAAATCTTTGAGCAGGGGTTTCGTAGTCGTCAAGCACAAGCAATGGATGTATTAGGATCAGGACTTGGCTTGTCGATTTCAAAAAACATTATGAAACAATTAGGAGGGGATTTAATATTAAAGTATAATCGTAATCCAACAGAGTTTCATCTTACCGTACCAAAACAACCACCTAAACAGGAATCAATTAATAATAAAGGAGATATAAAATGATTCTAATTGTAGATGATGAACCAGGAAGAATGGAAGTCTATATTGAGGAATTAGAGTTATCCAACTATGAAGTTGAATTAGCTGAAAATATTGATGAAGCTATAGAATACTTTGAGGAACGTCAAGAAGAAATAGAATTCTTAATTCTTGATATTATGATGCGAAGTGGAAAACTATCTAAAGAAAAGGGTACTAATGATGGATTAAGAACAGGCATTGTTTTTTATAATAAAATTAGAAAAAATAATAAGAGTTTACCAATTATTATTTTCAGTAATCTTGCTAAAATCGATGATCAAGAAGTAGAACAAGAAATTCAAAACAATCCTAAAAGTAAGTTTGTCCAAAAGATAGATACTGTTCCTTATCAACTTGTTAAGGAAGTAAAAGAAATGTTAAGTGAGGTTTAGGTTCAGATAAAATTAAAGATAAAATATTGTTGAATTACGGTTTATTTTAGATTGTGTTTAAATTATTGGGTGATTGATACAATTATGAGCAAAGGAACTCTAGCTTCTCCCCCTGAAGAACTCGACATAATAGCTAACGAGCAACGTGAAACATTAGAAAGAATTTATAAAAAAGTTATTGATGAACCAGAGCATCTCAATAAAAAAGATAAAATTGAAATAGAAAAGTGTGAAAAAGAATCTTTGAAAACCCTCAATAAAGTTGTTCGTGAAAAGTCTATTGAATTAGATGATTCCAAAATTTTGAGTCGGAAAATTAGATTTTACATTGAACAAATTCAAAGAATAGTCACGTTGTTTGCTCCCTCAGATGAATATGATTTTGAAAAGGCTTTAATGTGGATATATGAACATGGAGGAGAATACGAATTAAACATTTTACAAAAAATTAAAGAGGAACCTCGCTACGAGTCAAGTTTACTAGATGTTGCGATCAAAGAAATTTCAGCAAGATTGTATAAAAGATATCGAGTATTTTGCTCTGAAAATGATCTTGAGAAATTGCCACCCGAAGTGGAAGTCATTAAAATTTACTCATGTTTTGCTATCATTGCAACTACAGAAGAAACAATTAACCAAATCAAAGAAAGCTTTCCTGTTGAACCCTTGAATCCATCGTCCAAAAACCAAGTCCCAAACTCAGAGGAAACTATGCCAGATCAGAGAGATCAAGTTATTTACTTCAATATGCCTATTCTTGATGACTGGAAACGTCAAATCGAGGATCTAGGTACTACTATTTTACGTCCCATTGGTCGTAGAGAAATTGTCGTCTCCGTTCCTAACCAAGACATAGTTCAACAAATCAAGGATAATGTGGAAGGGGTGGAAGACATAAAACCTTACATTCCCAGAATTCGGGTTAATACTCAAAACTTACAAAACTTTTATCAAACCCCTGCCAACGCCACAGAAGAAGACCTCAAAAAAGCGATCGCCGAAGCGAGAATTAAAGCAGCGAGATCCCAATCAAACAATCGTCGCAAGAAAAATACCATACCAGGAATTTTAATTGCTGACTTTTTCACAGAAGATGATCGTAATCAAGGAGCGCAAGAATTAGAAAATAAAGGAATTCGTATTGCTAACTGTCCAGGGAAAACAACCTTAGTGATTGATGTTAGTAAAGATGCCAACGCCTTAGAATCCTTTCAAAATATTGCTCAATTAACAGGATTACAGTCCTTAGAAGAGGAAACAATTCCCCGACTATTTAACGAACAAGCACGCTATATTGTCGCTAAAAACGTGATTCCTTCTAATCCTCATCCTCAACTTAATGATTTAGATTTAACAGGGCAAGGGGAAAAGATTGCGATCGCCGATACAGGACTAGATACAGGAGATATAAAAACAGTACATCCCGACTTTAAAGAAAGGGTTCAGTTTCTGAAAAGTTATACCATTGTTCCGACTACCCTACTACAGGAGGAGTATATCTCAAATTTTGGTCATCAAGATCCCCCCATTGACCAACATTCGGGACATGGTACTCACGTAGCAGGTAGTGCATTGGGTGATGGAAACTTTGCAGAAGAATCAGGAATTTCTATTAAACCAGCAGGAATGGCAACTAAAGCCAAGTTAATTTTTCAGGCTCTTGAACAGATGCCCGAATGGAATCTTCAAGGAATCTTATGGCATATTAATACTTACGGAGAAATGCCCCCTAAATCTGGTTTATATGGTATTCCAACAGATTTAAAAGACCTCTTCCAAGAAGCTTATGATCAAGGGGCGCGAATTCACTCTAATTCTTGGGGACGTAGCAATTTTGGGCAATATGACCTACGTGCTTTTCAATTAGATCAATTTGTGTGGAAGCATAAAGATTTTTTGGTTGTGGTTGCTGCAGGAAATGATGGACAACAAAGTTCGTCAGGAACCGGCATTGATCTTGGAAGTGTAGGTTCCCCTGGCACGGCTAAAAATTGTTTGACGGTGGGTGCTTCAGAAAATCAACGGGATGCTCAATTTCCTGATACCTATGGTCAACGGTGGCCAGATAAATTTCCCTATGATCCGATTAAATCAGACAAAATGGCAGATTCTATTGATGATATTGCTGCTATCAGTAGTCGAGGTCCTTGCCAAGATGGTCGTCGTAAACCTGATCTTATGGCTCCAGGTACTTTTATTTTGTCAACTCGATCTTCTCAAATAGCAGAATATGATTTTGATGGAAGAATTTATCCCAATGCTCCTAAACACTATATGTATGATCACGGAACTTCGATGGCTACTCCCCTAGTAGCTGGATGTGCAGCATTAGTGCGACAATACTTGCGAGAAAAAGAAAATATAGCTAATCCTAGTGCAGCTTTAGTTAAAGGAATTTTAATTCACTCAGCGCAATATATTAACTATCGCTTTAAACACCCTCTTTCTAAACAATGGGCAGATAATGAGCAAGGGTGGGGTAGAGTTAATCTGTCCCAAGTTCTTAATCCTCCTTCTCCTACAAAAGTCCAGTTTATTGATGAAACTAAAGGACTAAATACTAATGAATTTCGTAAATATCAAATTAACATTATTGATACCAGTGTCATATTGAAAGTTACTTTGGTTTACAGTGATTATCCAGGAGAAGGATTATATAATAATCTCAATCTAATGTTATTTAGTCCTAGTGGAAAATATTACTTAGGCAATGATTTTGAGAAAACAGGCAACCTTGATACTACAAATAACGTTGAAGGTATTGTAGTAGAGTCCCCAGAAGTTGGAGAATGGAAAATTTCTGTCATTGGATCTGACGTTTCTGAAGGCCCTCAAGATTATGCCCTTGTTATTTCTGGTGGCATAGAAATTAATTAACTTAAATGTCGGTCAGAGGGTTAGATGTTAATACTTTGGGGAATGCGACTCGGAGATAAAACATTATAAAACGTTCCTCTGACCTCATTTCTATCATTAATTATGGTTTCAATATCTAAAAGGCGATTTTGAAAAGCCTTTAACGGTTGTTCTACCCGTTGATCTTTAAAATAACCCTCGCCATAATCACCCAGTCTTGTATAGTACACCGATCCCAAAGCATAAGTGGTATTCATTTGTGACTCAGCTTGGGGGATAGGGGGTAATAAGTTAAAATAGTCCTCCTTAGTTGCTTGAGGGGTGGTAGGGGCTGCCGTATATCCAGCCAAAGGCATATTGGGTACATAGGACATATCCGTCGCTTGAGGAAAATTAACCGCCGCGTGTTGCGCGCTACAAGTAAAAATAATTAGGGTGACTGCATCAATTAAGTAAGCTTTTGTCTTAATATCGAAGCCACCGGATGCCGTCTTTTCTCCAATCCCCGTCATGCGTCCCCCATCACTGGAAATTAAGGCTTTTATCCATCCTTGAAGTTCCTCATCCTTCTGTACATCGTCATCAGAGTGATAGTACACAGATAAATAATTATCCACCCATTGATGAATGCTATCCCAGATCAATAGTCCATCATCTCGATAAGGATAATCTGATAGGGAATTAAAATCATCTACACCCCGTAAGGTTAAAAACTTCGGTAACATTGAGTCATTAAACGTAAAAGGATACCCTTTAACCCCCGTTGCAGCTATGCGGATAGACTCCTGAATACTTCCCCCCAAAACAGCATCAACCGTTCCTTCCTCCTCAATTAAACTTAATCTTGCAGCCGTATTAATCAATAACGTTCCTTCAAAATGGGGACGGAGTAAAATACCCAAAGGATGATTAGAAGCTAGTTGTCGTTGGGTAGCGATGACAAAGGGTTCTATCCATAAATGGGTTCTTCCTAAGTGGGAAATAAGTTCATGATAGTTACCATCAGCAATTTGGACAATCGCTTTAGCCATTAACCAAGACCACTGTTGATCACGGGGTGTTCCTGTAGGGGGACGGGTAAAAATGGGATAATTGTCTCCTGGAGTTTGTCCACATTGAATGGCCACAGGAACCAACGAACCAGTGGCGTGAGTTCTAGAAGAAATGGCAAATAAAGCGATAGGTGCATAAATATACTTGCGATAAGCGGGGGGAAAATGACCGGCTTTGATAGTGTCCAATATTTCATAGTCAGCCATATATAGCCTTTTTTCTGCGATCGCCTGTTGGAGAGAATCGTCTGATCCCATAACGGACTGATAAGCTTCATCACTCAGGGGAAATTTTGCAGGCAGTTCTGGCCTCACTCGTTCGAGTACCAAGGGGTTTGGTCCGGCCACCCGTTGGGCTGCAAATAGACGATCTTGCTGAAAGTGATAACTAATACAGGGAAGATGGATAATTTCAAACAAATTATTATAAGATTCTAAATCCTTTGGAATGATTGGCTTAGTGACAACGGTTCTATCTTCGATACTGCTTTGATAATTAGAAACTTGACGACGTTGTAAAATCTTTCCAATTAACTTAACTAAACTATTAATGAACCACCAAAATAAGCGATTTTTGCGTCTTTTTTCTAAGAACTGACTCAGCCAATCAATAAATCTGACTATCCAAGTCATCACCCCATAGACCAGTAAGTTAAGACCTAAACCACCGGAAGCAAAATCTTCTATAGCACGGTTAGAGATAATGATAATAATAACTTTGATGACATCGAGAAACCATTGAGGTTCTTTAGGAAGTTCTTGGGGTAGGGGCAACTTCCCAATCATTGGGATACCATCTTGGTTAGGATAATAACCCCATTGGTATATTTTTCGCTCTTTTTCCAGAGAGTCCAATCTTTGTTGTGGGTTTGGGTCGTTTTGCGGTAGAGAGGGGTTCATGATAGCGGTTTTCAATTGGGTGTATCAAGATTTTAGTTAGTTGAGTGTGGGGAGTGTGGGAGGTGTGGGAAGTGTGGGGGGAATGTTTATTTTCTTGGTTAGTCTATTGATCTGAAAATAGCTATACTACTTAGCAGATTTCATTTGGATGTTTCACGCACTTGAAAATTGCTGTAATCGTTTTTAATTAGATCAGAAAACTATCCCAGTTGAGAACGACGCACTTTTCCCACAACACTGATGACATCGGTTAACATTTCTAAAGCTAAGTCTCTTCCAGGACAAATTCGGCCAGCATGGCGATCGCCTACGGAATGAAACCCCATATGATAAGGACAAAGATTCTCCCGTTGGGGTTGAAAGTCGTAGGTAGTTGGCCCCCAAAACTCCTCACTCAGCATTCCTAAGATCAAGGGGATCAAAATAGTAGTTCCTGGGGGAAAGGTTCGCGTTTTACCTGCTACTTCTACTGTAAATGGTTCTGTTGCCACTCGATGAGAACCACTAACAGGTGTGAATAAACGACCACATTCGAGTAAAAATAGTTTAATACTGCTAGTATCGTCGAGATCAAGCTTATCCCAATAGGTGGTAACCTCAATTTCACTGGTTTGATGACCTTGGTAACGGGGAAGACTTTGATGTCCCATCGCGGTTCGTCCCAGATGAAGAGGGCCTTGCAACGCTGCAATACTCATCAACGCCACCATTAATTTTGCCAGTTCCCGTCTTGTCATATTGTTATACTTGGGATTATTTTCTTGAAAATTTGCCAAGACAGGGGACTGTTCGTAAATTGTTGCTACTTCGTCGATCATTCCTGGTATTTCACGCCATCCCAAGAGATTAAACCATTCTAAAATGTGACTGGCAGCAAAATAATGTAAGGTTCCTCGTCTGGTGTAGTGAAACTTGGTCAGGGTGGCAATGGCAGCCTCATCTTCAGGATTAATGGCAAAGATAACATAATGGAGATATCTGATTAAAAACCCCATTAAACCCCGTTGATCGTTGGTGAAAAAGTCTTCTAAGCGATTTTCACCCATTAACTCCCTATAATCATTTCCCAAGGTTTCTAATAACTGTTGCCCTATTGGATCTTGTTGACGGGCTTTCATTTCATCGGTGAAAAAGTAATCTTCAACACACTGACGAAAAGCATCATGATCTTCTCCTCCTGCCGCTGTATCGGACAGAGAAATCAAAAACACATTGCGCCCTCCCACATCACCCTGTGGGCAATGACGAGCAGATAGGGGACTCATTCCCAGATACCAACTACGGGCTTGAGGCGTGGTAAGATTGGTTTCGATGGTTTTAAAGTCTGCTAAAACCACCTCTCCTGTACAACAAAAGGTTGACCCAAACTTCCGCCGTTTCATATCTAGGTAAACGGGGTAAGTAAACAACAAGTGAGCAAAAATTCCTTCTAGCAAACCAATTATTGGTAAGAGGGTTGAGCTAATAGGATGTTTAGGGTTCTCTATTGCCCAAGCCTGAAATTGGTTAAGAATTTTGTCTAATAGAGAGGGTTTTGTGGTTGAGTCCATTGTTTTGACTCCCATTTGTAAGCCTTATTCTAGCAAAGGGATTTAAAGGGGAAGGAAGGTCTTAACATTTATTTATAACCATTTTTTCAATGTCCACTAAATAAAGATAGTCTTGTTGAGTTACTATTTGATGTTTAAATATAGCGTTTCCCGAACTCATGAGATACACCTAAAATTCAACTCCTGACTCCTGACTCGGAGACTCCTGACTCCTAAAACTAGAAAACTTTGTACCTCACAAGTATGGGAATTGCTATAGTAAAGTTTTGCGAGTAAAAAGAAAGGCTGCATTCCCTTAAAGTTATAATAGAAATGGAAACTCAAGTTAGTTGATGAGTTTACTTCAATTTCTGAATGATTTAAGGAAGGATTATGGCCAAAGAAAAAGTTATTCAATTTTTAGGTGAGGCTGCTAAAAATCAAGACCTCAAAGATAAATTACAAAACGTCAAAAATCAAGATGAATTAACTTCATTAGCTAAAGAAGAGGGATTTGAATTTGACTCTGAACACGTTGATGAAGCTTTAGATGAATTAAAACGGAAACCTGGTTTTTTTGGTAAATTAGCAGAAGCGATCGCTGAAGCTTTTAGCCCTGATCATGATAATGTTCCTCCTTCTATTGGGGTTCAACCCTATAGTGGCGATCCTAATCCTAATTCATAATTAATTCTCTTGGAAACAGTTAACCCAGAACAGGCAAAAACCATTATTTTTTCTTAATTTTAAAGTGGTTTGTCTGTTCTTTTTCTTAGGAAGAATCGCCATAATTCTCCTATCCATAATACTAGGGACGTTCCTAAAATAATCCATAACCAATCTTTCCAAGAAAGGGGAACGGTTCTAAATATTTTACCTCCCCATTGAACAATACAAATTTGTCCTAAGAAAATGACGGTAGCAATGGCTAAAAATGCTTTATTTTTTCCTAACCCTTGCCAAACCCATTGTTGTAAACCAAAGGAACGAGTATTAAATAAGTTCCAAAATTGCAAGAAAACAAAAATAGCAAAAAAGATAGAAAGTTCGTAATTATTCACTGTTCCATCCATCTCTAAATAAGCTAAAAATACCATTAAAAATAGTAGAAAAAGTAAGCCTGTCCCTATAATAATTTTTAACATTTTAGGAGAAATAATAAAATCTTGAGGATGACGAGGCGGTTTATTCATCACCGTTTTATGAGGGGGTTCTGTAGCTAACGCTAAAGCTGCAAAGGTATCCATAATTAAATTGATCCATAACATTTGTGTCACAGTTAAAGGTAAAGAAATGCCGATAAATAACCCAAAAAAAGCGATTCCTAAAGCCACAATGTTGATGGTTAATTGAAAAATTAAAAAGCGTTGGATATTCTCATATAATGATCGTCCCCACATAACAGCCGTAACAATACTATGAAAAGAATCATCTAATAAAATGATATCACTGGCTTCTTTTGCAATGGCTGTTCCACTTCCCATTGATAAACCGACTTGGGCCTGTTTTAAAGCAGCAGCGTCATTGGTTCCATCTCCTGTCACGGCAACAACTTCACCATTTTCTTGTAATAGTTTAACTAATCTTAGTTTATCTAATGGGGTTGCTCTTGATAGGACTTTTAAGGTTTTTATCGCTTCTTTTGCTTCGGGATCATTAAGCTGATTAAATTCTTGACCTGTGAGATGATAGTAAGTAGTATTGTTTTCATTATTTGAGGGGTATAAGTTAATTTTTTTGGCAATTTCTTCGGCTGTTTTTTGACTGTCTCCTGTAACAATTTTTATCTCAATGCCTGAATTAAAACAACTTTTAATGGCTTCTTTTACATCTGGACGCAACGGATCAGTAATAGCAAAACATCCTAACCAAATTAATTGGTTATCTAAGGGATTAATTGTCTCTTCTTTTTCCTGAATTCCTAAATAATTATAAGCCATTCCTAACACTCTCATTCCTCTTTCTTGATATTTATGGAAGGTTTTTATCCATTGCTCTTGATTATCTAAATCTCTGATTCCTTCAGGTGTTAATTGTTGAGAACAGTGGGATAAAATAATTTCTGGTGCGCCTTTTAAATAGAGAATATTGCCTGAAATAACACTGGATTTACCTGCGGTAGCCATATATTTTGTTTCAGTCGAAAAAGGCAATTGATCCAATATTTGAAAATGGTGGCGATAAATAAGATAATCTACATTTTGACGGTCTAACCATAATAATAAAGCGGTTTCTGTAACATTACCAATCGGAGAACAAATCTCTTTAGATGTTCGTTCTAAGTTTGCGGTACTATTAACAGAAATCCCTTCATAAATTAAATTTTGATAAACTTCTTTTTGGTCGTTATCTGAACAATTTAAACAAGGAAAATGAGCAATTTCGACCTGCATTTTATTTTGAGTCAAAGTGCCTGTTTTATCAGAACAAATGACCGTAGCAGAGCCAATGGTTTCACAAGCGTGCATTCGTCTAACTAAATTATTCATAGCTGCCATTTTTCCCATACTATAAGCAAGGGATAAGGTGACACTCATGGCTAACCCTTCAGGGACAGCAACCACGATAATTGTAACAGCAACCATAAAATAATTTAAGATCAAAATTCCCACCGATGGAGATAATAAAATATCATTAAAATCATCTATCCATCCCTGGAAATAAAGATAAGAAATACCCCCTAAAAAAATGAATAATCCACTTCCTAAGCTAATCCCCCATGAATGAAGAAAATTATGACCAAAGAATGGAAAAGAATCGAAACCTAAATTAAGAGACTTTAATCCTTCTTCAATAATCGGAAACCAAACAGGAATTAAAGCAATCAAACTACTAATGAGAATTAAACCTAAACAATAAGTTTGAGGAAAACTAAGAATAATTTTATCACTTAAAAATCCTTGGAATAAAAGACCTAAAAAAGTCAATACCGCCATCAATAAACCAATAATACCGATTAATTGACTTAACCTTTCTAACTGAAAATTTAAAGGAGTTAATTGACCATTATCAAGAGAAATAACCACTTGAGCGAGTTGTCCAATTTCACTGCGATCGCCTACTGCTGTTACGCGAAAAATCCCATGACCTTGAGCCACAATCGTACTACGATAAACTTGAAAAGAAGGATAGGTTTTCTGAGAATAATCATTAGATTGCACAGGGGATTTGGGAAGCTTTTTAACCGCTTTAGATTCCCCCGTAATTTTAGCTTGATCCACCAATAAACTCACAGTTTCTAACAATTCTCCGTCAGCCGGAACCTCATCCCCTTGTTCAATATAAACCAAATCCCCTACTACTAAATCTTGACGAGAAATTTGAGTAAATTTATGGTCACGAATCACCTTAACAGGGGTTTGATCATAAACATTATTCAATAAATCAAACGCTTTATTGGCCCGATACTCATTAAAAAAAGCAAGGGTAGTGGCTAAAAAAATAGCCATTAAAATGCCCAAAGCTTCGGCGTATTCTTCTTCAATGATGCCAATAACTAAAGCAATAATCGCAGCAATAATTAAAATACGGATGATCGGGTCACTAAACTTATCTAAATAAAGCAACCACCAAGGGTTTTGTTGGGGAGGGGTTAAAATATTGCTACCATAATGATGACGACTTAACTGAACCTGCTCAGACGTTAAGCCACGATAAATCAAAGGGCGATCGCTTGTGTCGGTGGAAACCATTCCAGTCCTCTACTTGCTCTTTCTTTCATCATAACTAGCGGTTCAAACTAAGTCATAGAATTATTGACTTCGATTGACGCTAAGGGGGAACAGGGGCATGATAAAAGAAGAGTGAGGGTTAAACCGTAATTAAACGGTGGATTTCGCAGTAATTCGGAATCCTCTCACGCCAGACTAAGCTTAAGAAGAGCTACGCTTATAGGTCATGACTTAATGAGATTCGCTAGTCTCAAGCGTCCGCTTAGGAACATCGCCCATTAACAGGTGGAACACCGAACGCCACTAACAAGCCTATAAGCATTGTCGAAGCAAACATAACCTCCTATGGAGAGCAGCAGAAATGCAAAACTATGTTTTTCAAATAGACTCAAATAAACAACCTCTAGATATGGTTCACCCTGCTAGGGCAAGAAAGTTACAATCTCAACAGAAGGCTAAAACTTTTCGCACTTATCCTTACGTCCTCATAAACTCTAATTGCTTTGAAACGGCTAACACTAAAGAATACATACTAAAAATAGACCCAGGAGCAACTTGGACAGGTTTTGCTATTCAATGTGGTCAAGATATAGTTTTTAGGATGGAGTTAAAGCATCGAGGACAACTAATAAAAGAGTCCCTAACAAAAAGAGCAGGGTTTAGACGCAGTAGAAGAACCAGAAAACTACGTTACAGACCAAAAAGATTCAATCGCTCCAAACCTCAAGGTTGGTTAGCACCAAGTCTGAGACACCGTTTAGACACCACTGAGACTTGGATTAAAAGGTTTATGTCTTGGTGTCCTATTCAAACTATTGAGATTGAACTTGTAAGATTTGACCTACAAAAACTAGATAATCCTGAAATCTCTGGTCAGGAGTATCAACAAGGTACGTTATTTGGTTATGAGGTCAGAGAATATCTACTAGAGAAATGGGGTCGCCAATGTGTGTACTGTGGGGCAACCAACACACCATTGCAGATAGAACATATCAAAGCCAAAGCTAATGGTGGTAGCGATCGCATAGGCAATCTGACTTTAGCTTGTGAACACTGTAACATAGCTAAGGGAACACAAGATGTTAGAGACTTTCTTCAACATAAGCCCAATTTACTCAAAAAAATCCTCACCAATGCTCCTAAACCATTAGCGAGTGCCAGTGCAGTCAACTCCACAAGATTCGCCATCGTTAAAAGGGCCAAACAGCTATGCTCAGATGTTAAGTGTTGGAGTGGAGGCAGGACTAAGCATAACAGAGTCAACCTTGGTCTATTAAAATCTCACAGTATAGATGCTGCTTGTGTAGGAGAGTCGGCCGCTGAGATCAACTTACTAACAGAACAACCATTAATTGTTCTGTGTAAGGGACATGGCACTAGACAAGCAGTAAGATGTAACGCTTCTGGATTTCCTGCTTTAGACAAAAGTGGCCAACCAATTAAACCTAAAATCATTTACAGACACTGTTGTGCAGGTGACTTAGTTAAGTTCCGACTTGACAAAGATAGGAAGGCAGCTATTGCAGGAGTTTACACGGCTAGAGTAAAAACACCAACTAAAAACGGATTTGAGGTTAAATTAAATGGTTTAAGAGTCTCCCAAAATATAAAGTTCTTAGAGAGATTTATCCACCGTAATGATGGGTACGATTACTTATTTACTGTTTAGCTCTTCGACTCCGCTCAGTGTTAGCCCTGAGGGAAGTCAAGGTGTTAGGAGTTTGGCTACTATTTATTACCTTTTACTCCTATTTTTTGCTACTAAGTTATTAGACGTTAATAGCAATTGTTGGGCTGAATACAACAGTCTCAAACCAATAATACTCTTACTCTTAGTCACTGGTGTAGTTATTTATGCTTGTTTGTCCCCAATGTCACTCAGAAAACCCCAATAATAGTCAGGTCTGTCAACAATGTCAAACCTCATTGACCCATCGCCCTTGTCCTCACTGTGGTCATAATACCCTTTTTTCTCAGGCCTATTGCCCGAAATGTGGCACTTTTATTGGTCAACGTTGGCAGGTAATTCTAGCCCAACCGATTAGTAGTGATCAAACAAAGGATAATTTGACTTTTAATAGCAAATATCTCGATCTCGGACAACGATATCAAATCTGGCCTTCCCAAGAAGAAGAAGTCTTTGAGGTCATTGCTAAAACTGAAACTCATACCCTTTATCAAGGTCAAGTGGTTGACTGTCAACCTTTAGCCAAATCTACTCTACCCATATTAGTCAATCAAGCCTCAGACCTATTAAAAGACACTGAAGAAGACGACCCTACATTATTATGGCAACAAATGGGAATTCCTTCGGTTGCCTTTCCCTACCTCACCCTGAAAGACCTAACTCCCGTCGTTCCTGAAGTGTATGACGCTTGGATAGATAATGACACCGAAGTAATCTTATTGCCCGATCGCAACCATTGGCAAGCCATTCCTGATTTACTGATCAATCATTCCTTACTTACCCTACAGATTATTTATTGGCTTAATCAGATTGTTACCCTCTGGAAAAGCTTATCGGTCATCAACTGTTGTCAAAGCCTCCTCGTAGAAGATAACTTAAGACTTGATGAAGATCAAAGCTTTGGGTTAGTGAAATTATATCCTGATCTCCCCGATGATCCCCCCTCTTTAGAAAAATTAGGTCAATTATGGCAAACTTGGTTCAGCAAAGGTGGTTATCCTTCCTCCAGTAAACTGGCTACCCTTATTCAACAAGTGGCCGAAGGTAAGCTTAACCAGGTTGCTGAATTACGCTTACAACTGCAAGATTTAGCAGCAGAGCAACAGATCACTGATGACGAAGAAAAACCGATTAATAAGGATGATTCTACCTCATCTTTAGACTTTGTTGCCGAAGAATTACCAGAATTTCAGCCCGAACTGTTGAGTGGTGAGTTAGAAGAGGCCCCAACCGATACCGATATTGGCACTGATGCAACTGCTGTGTTGCCTATGGAATTAGTTACTTTAACGGCTTTGGGGTGTACTGATCGCGGAAGACAACGGCATCACAATGAAGATTATTTTGGCATGAATACCGAAGTCAAAACCCGACAAACCAATGAAGGGACAATGGTAGACGGCCGAGGAGTCTATATTGTTTGTGATGGAATGGGAGGTCATGCGGCCGGGGAAGTGGCCAGTCAAATGGCAGTGGAAACCTTAGAAACCTACTTTGCTCAACATTGGCAAACAGACTTTCCTGACGAAGAAACCATATTACAAGGGATTTTATTAGCCAATAAAAAGTTATACGATGTCAATCAAAGCAATGCCAGTTCTGGTAGCGGACGCATGGGAACCACTTTGGTATTAATGTTAGTCAATCAGACTAAGGTTGCAGTTGCTCATGTGGGAGATAGTCGGGTTTATTCTATTAGTCGCAAAAAAGGAGTTCAACAACTGACTGTGGATCACGAAGTAGGACAAAGGGCGATCCAAAATGGCGTTGATCCCAAACTAGCCTATGCTAGACCCGATGCCTATCAATTAACCCAAGCGTTAGGCCCCCATGATAATAACTACATACAACCGGATATTCGCTTTTTAGACCTGGTAGAAGATACGTTATTGCTCCTGTGTTCCGATGGTTTATGTGACAATGATTTAGTTGAAGATCACTGGGAAACCTATCTATTACCTTTAGTTAGTTCGAGTCAATCTTTAGATAAAGGAATGACAAAATTGATGGACTTTGCTAATAGCTATAACGGCCATGATAACATTACTGCCGTCTTAGTTCGTTTGAAAATTAGACCTAAAGTTAATTTTTAAGATTGGTAAGCTATGGAAAATTTAGAATTAAGAATTATGACTGAATTAACGAACAGAAATAGACCGATCATTTATTTAGCTGCAACGGGTCACGGTTTTGGCCACGCGGTACGCATTTCTACGGTAGCAGATGCTATTTTGAAATTGCGTCCTGATAGTTTATTAATTATGGTAACAACTGCCCCGCGATGGTTGTTAGAATCCTATATTGCAGGGGATTTTATTTATCGTCCGTTGGCGTTTGATGTGGGGGTGATTCAATCGGATAGTTTTAAAATGGATAAGGTTGCCACCCTCAACAAAATGCAGGAAATTTATGAGAAACATCAAGGGTTAATAGCATCAGAAATTAATTTTATTAAGACGAATCAAGTTGATTTAATTTTAGCTGATATTCCCCCGTTAATGGCACCCATTGCTAAGCTTGCAGGAGTACCTTGTTGGATGATGAGTAATTTTGGTTGGGATTTTATTTATGAAGCTTGGGGAAAAGATTGGCAGGAGATTGTTAACTGGATTAAAGACTGTTATCAACAATGCGATCGCCTGTTTCGTCTCCCGATGGCTGAACCCATGAATGCGTTTAATTCTATCACTGATGTGGGGTTAACAGGAGGAAAACCTCGTTATAATATCGATGATTTAAGAAATAAGTTTAACCTGACTGCTTCCCCAGAAAAAACAATTTTATTAACGTTTGGGGGTTTAGGATTACAACAAATTCCTTATGGTAATTTAGCCCAATTTTCTGACTGGCAATTTATTACGTTTGATCATCAAGCACTGGAATTAGATAATATCATTAAAATTACCGATTCTTTTTACCGTCCCGTTGATTTTATGCCTTTATGTGGTCGGGTTTTTTCTAAACCTGGGTTTAGCACTTTTGCTGAAACCATGCGCTTAGATATTCCCATTGTTTCTTTAGTGAGAAATGATTTTGCTGAAACTCCTTTTTTATTAGAAGGAATAACCAATTATGC
>JASJDD010000153.1 GCA_030065735.1 Crocosphaera sp. | reverse complement strand
TAGGAAATTGGGTCATTAATTGGCAACTTTGGTGGTTAGATATTTTTAAAGTTCTCAGTGTCACTGGTTTATTTATTTTATTAGTTGCAGGAACTTATTTACTGATTGCTGATTTATCCAAGGAAGAAAATCGAGGAACCTTAAACTTTATGCGCTTAACCCCTCGTTCTTCTAATAACATTTTATTGGGAAAAATGTTAGGAGTTCCTTCCATTATTTACTTTCTTTGTGCAATTTTATGTCCCTTACATTTAATCGCTGGATTTCAAGCGCATATTTCTCCTGGTCTAATTTTCACTTATTATTTAGGTATTATCATTAGTTGTGCATTTTTCTATAGTCTTTCTCTATTCTTTGCTTTGGTGAGTTCAAGATTAGGAGGATTTCAAGCTTTTCTAGGAAGCGGATTAGTTTTAATGTTTCTGTTTATGACCACAAGTATTGTCTTATCTTCCCATGATTTTATTTCCCATACTCCCTTAGATTGGCTGATTTTATTTTATCCAGGAACCATTTTAGCTTACTTAGTTGAGTCTACTTACATTCCCGTTCAAACAGCCAAAATTGATTACGAAACTCTGCATCAGTTTGCTTGGTATGGTAAACAGTTTTGGCAAAATTCTTTCTTAGGAATTAGTTTTATTTTCGCTAATTATTTAGTTTGCATCTATTGGATAAATCAAGCATTAAACCGCCGTTTTCGTAATCCTAATTCTACCTGGATAAGCAAATTCAATAGTTATGGAATCTCAGCTAGTTTTATCATTATTGCCACAGGATTTGTCTTTCAATCGGGTCGTCGCGGAAGGTTTGAATATCACATTTTTGACAATCTGATTGTCTTACAAATGTTCATCATTATCTTCGCTTGCTTATTAATGGTAGCCTTAAGTCCTCACCGTCAAACCTTATATGATTGGGCAAGATATCGTCACCAAATCCCTAAAAATCGCCGTTCTCTCCTCCGAGATTTAATTTTAGGAGAAAAAAGCCCTTCAACCCTAGCAATTGCCCTGAATTTAGCCATTATGTTTGCCTATCTTATTCCCACAACCTTGATATCACCCCTGAAAAATCCCCTTGGTGTTTTATTAGGACTATTTATCAGTCTGAATATCTTAATAATTTATGCACTGGTAAGTCAAAGAATTCTCTTATTTAAACTCCCTAAACCTACTTTAATTGCTAGTGGAGTCATTGCTGTTTTAATGGTTATTCCTCCTTTTATGTTTGCCATTTTACAACTGACTCCCCATCAAACCATAACCCCTTGGTTATTTACCATTTTTAGTCTCGCTGCTTTCAATCATCATCTACAAACATTAACCATGATTTCAGTTATTTTTCCCATACTAAGTCAATGGGGACTTATCGCTTTAGGTAGCTATGAAATGAGTAAATGTTTACAAAAAGCAGGAGCATCAGAAACTAAATTGTTATTGAATACTTCTAGCACTGATTTTCGTTCCCATCAAGCTTGAAGAAGGCAGGAGGCTCCGAGGCAGGGCAATACTGCTCGGTTAAGGAAAATTGTCTGCTGAGACAAGCAGGGGGAGCAGGGGATGCAGGGGATGCAGGGGATGCAGGGGGAGAAAATGGTACTTCCTCCTCTGCTTCTGAAGCTCCCTCCACCTCCTCTGCTTCCCTCGGAATTAAAAAGTAAAGTTGAAAAGTTAATAGAAATTTTGAGAACAAATCCTTATCAAAATCCTCCATCCTATGAAAAACTGAACTGATAACTGTTTATTGGGGAGGACTATCAGAAGAAGTGTCTTCTGGTGGTGTGGTTTCTGTTGTTGGGGCCGATAAATCGGGTTCAGGTTCTTTGATTTCAGGAGAAGGAATAAAGAACAGAGCAAAAGCTGCGACCACTAAACTCGCAATTCCTAAAGTAGCAGGAATAGCCCGTTGTGCTAAGGGTTCATCGGGAGGACGATAACGACGAGATAGGGGTTGTAATTGTAAAGTTAAGTCAGGTAACGTCTGACTATCGGCAAAAAATTGGTCAATACTTTCTACTAAATCAAATAATTGTACCGTCGTTAAGGTCATTTCTACAGGGTTATCCGTTTGGAACGAAGGATACCAAGTTAAGCGATGAAGATGTTGGTCAGGTAGAGTCTCAAGATTTACCTTATCTTCCTCTGCTTGGGTATGAACAGGATGGGGAATACCACTGAGATACCCTTGAGCATATTCACTGACGGTTTTTACTAAATTTTCTAGAAAACTAGAACCTCCCTGGAGTTTCTCAGGAATTCCCAGAAATCGGCATTCAACATTGACTAAAATGGACAGTACGGGACGAGTGTCTCTACCATCACTGGGAGACACACCATTACTTAACCCTTCCAAAATGAGGGTACAATTGGGTAAACTGTACTGACGTTGAATATTCATGCAACCTCCCCATCAAATAAACTAATCCAAAATCGTTGCATTCCAGCAGTGCCTGTACAAAATAATAGCTGTTTGAGCAACAATAGGGCTAGTTCATTTAATTGGTCTTCTGAACTTAAATAAACAGACACTTTAGCACGACGGGAATTCATGCGACTCCGAAAATGAGCGCGGAATTGATCTAAATATTCGGCTAAAAGAAAATGACAGGTGACAGGTAAGCCTTTTTCGTGCATTTGCTGCTCTGCTAATAGTAATTGGCGAATTTGTACGGTTAAGGGTTTCACACGATAATTAGCAATGATTACCAAGGCTTTAGCTTGTTCTATTGTTAGACTATCACGGGTATAAGCCCGTCGCCAAGGATTGGTTGAACGCAGTCGCCACAGCGCAATCCGGTTTTTAATGATTTGCTCAAGATTGAAGTGTTTGACAGTAGCTAACATTTGCTCTGACGCGCCTAATTCTAATGCTTCAAGAGCAAGTAGTAAAAGGTCGATGTGCTGTTGAATACGACCAGCACACCGTTGTCCAGAAATGGTAAAATCTGGCAAAACATCTAAAATAATTGGTTTTGACTCAACAGAAGGATTAGAATCGGCCATTGTGCTTAAAAGTTGGACTCATCTTACAGGATACTGCAAACAGAGCATCGGGTAGTTCACTCGTGGGAGTGTCAACATAGCATCAGATATCATATCTCAAATTACTGGGGATTGTGAACATTACTCAATATACCTGCTCTTGCCGAGGGAACCTCGGCGAGCTTCCTTGCTCAATTTCCAACCTCCTGCCTTCTGCCTTTCCACTCCTGCCTCCTTCAATGGATTAAATTAGAATTACAAATATAATACATACTTTAACTGTCAGTGATCTTTATCATCATTGCTAATGAGTATAATTACAAGTTGAACAAAAAGAGTATCACTGTATCGTTAGAGTCTAAAAGTTATAGTAAGATTATCAGTTAATTTAATCTGAATCAAGGAGATAATTCCTATGTTTAATCGAGATATGAAAACAGCTACTCGAACTGGCTCTAACTATCAAAAAGAATGGCAAATCTCAGTTGTGGAAATTTTAGAACTTGATCCTTGGAAATATTTTAAGAAACCTGTTCTTTCTTATAGCAAAATACGGGGTTAAATTAATTTTTCACCATAGCACCAAAATCGGCTAAAACTCTTCCATGATTACGGAGAACCCCTAATAAATTTAAACGATTTTGTCGTACTTGTGGATTTTCATCCATTATTAAAACACTATTGTCTCCATCAAAAAAATCCCTAACATTAGGGACAAGAGCCAGTAATCCCTCCATTAATAACTGGTAATTTCTCTCAGATTTCGCTTGAGTTGTTTTGGAGACTAAAGCCATCAAACCATCAAAAAATTCCCGTTCAGAAGACTTTTCAAACAACTCAGTACGCACCACTTGACTGGGATCTAATTCTGCATAGTCTAAGTCTCCTTTCGCTGCTAAACGGGTTGAACGATTGATAGTTTCATAGATTTTATCTAACATTCCATTGCTACGAATTTCTTGTAAAAATTCTGCCCGTTCTTTGACATCTAAAAGGTTTTGTAATGCTCTATTTGTATATTCGGCATCTGCTTCACCTAAAACGGCATTGACTAAATCATAATCAATATTAAACTCATCTTGTAATAGGGTTTGTATCCGTTGAATAAAGAAGGTTTGTAACGCTTCTAAAGGAGACGCTTTATCACCGTGATCTGCCATAAATGCTTGACACCCTTGTAAGAGTAATTGGGATAAGTTAATAGGTAATTGAGCTTCCCAAGTGACAGTAATAATGGCATTAGCAGCCCGTCTTAAGGCAAAAGGATCACCTGAACCTGTGGGGATCATCCCTAAGCCAAAAATACTAATTAAAGTATCTAAGCGATCAGCAATGCCAACCACTTGACCCGTTAAGGTTTTTGGCATGATATCATTAGCTCCACGGGGTAAATAATGCTCAAAAATTCCTTGGGCTACTTGTTCTGATTCTCCACTGGCTAAGGCATATTTTTGTCCCATTACCCCTTGTAATTCAGGGAATTCATAGACCATTTGCGTCACTAAATCAGCTTTACATAAGAGGGCTGTGCTTTCAATTTCTTCCTGTTCTTTTTCGGTGATTTCTAATTGTTCCGAGATTTGTTGTGCCATGTCCATGATTCGATCAACTTTGTCACGCATGGTTCCTAATTCTTTCTGGAAGGTGACGTTTTCTAGTTGAGGTAAATAACTGTCTAAGGGTTCATCACAATCTGAGGTATAGAAGAATTGTGCATCGGCTAATCTGGCTCGAATTACCCTTTCGTTTCCTTGGGCAATAATACCTTTTTTATGGGGATCTCCGTTAGCAATGGTGATGAAATTGGGTAATAGTTCATTCTCTGATTTTTTGAGAGCAAAATATCGCTGGTGTTTGACCATTACTGTAATAATAACTTCAGTAGGAAGGTTCAAAAATTCTGGATCAAACTTCCCGGCAACGGCTGTAGGATATTCCACTAAGTTGATAACTTCTGTTAATAAGTCTTGAGGAAGATCGGCTTTTGCTTTTAATTCTTGGGCAATGGTTTCGATGTCTTTTTGAATAATTTGCTGACGTTGTCTGGGGTCAACTTCTATGGATGCAGATCGCAATATTTCTACATAGTCTGATGCGTGAGCAATACTAACGGTATCTGGGTGTAAAATTCGATGACCCCGTGATAGGCGATCGCTGATAATAGTGCTATCTCCATTAACAATTTCTAGAGGTAATATTTGGTCATCACATAAGGCGACTAACCAACGAATGGGGCGAGAAAATCTTAACTCTCCATTGCCCCAACGCATAAAGCGTCTGCCTTCTAAGCTATTAATCCAAGTAGGAATTAATTCTTGTAAAATTTCTTTTGTTTGTCTTCCTTTTATCTTTTTTTCGATAAAAACAAAGTCTCCTTTATCGGTAGGACGAATTTCTAACTCTTGGATGTCAACTTCCTGTTTACGGGCAAACCCTTCTGCTGCTTTGGTGGGTTTTCCGTCTTTAAATGCTGCTTTCGCGGGGGGGCCTTTGATGACTTCATCCCGATCTTTTTGTTGCTCTGGAAGTCCAGTGATTAAGATGGCGAGTCGTCTAGGGGTTCCGTAAACAGCCAGATCGTCGGGAGTTAAAAAGTTTTCTTTTAAACTGTTAGGAATGATTTGTTTCCATTGAGCGATCGCTTCATCAATAAAATCTGCTGGTAATTCTTCTGTCCCGACTTCCAATAAAAAGAACATATTGACTTCAATTTGATAAGTTAAAATAGATTATGCTGAAACACATCATTTCATCTTATCATTATTGAGTTTTAGGATCTATAAAATTTTTATTTTTAAGATAATTTTTACTTTTTTATTTAACTTCAATTATGAATTTTAATAAGTAGGATAGGGTTTCCCTATCCTAAATTGAGACGCTGGATTTAAAAGACACCTAAAAGGACAGCAGTGGTAAACAAGATGAACATTGCCAGAACAATCATAGAGATTGTAAAATAAGGTGCATGGTTAATCTTTTCTAGGTATTGGTGTTTTTTCCGCTCTTCCTCGTTTAAAGGCTTGAAATACATATCGTGCATAATATTGACTCTCCATTCTACTCATGACGAATATTGAAGATGACCTTTCTTTGTTCCTAAATTTGCGAGTCAATGAAGCTTGTTATTGCTTACTTTGAACTATATTTAGATTAAATGTACACTGATTGATGATGAGGCTCACGACTCAATTATCTTTGCGGTGAAATGTCATCGACTTATGACTTCATTCTAAACCCATAAACTCTAATTAGACGTTAATATTTGTTACAAGAACAGTCTAACAATCAATGAGTCACGGACATAGCTGTTTCTAAATGCTTCATTAAAGTTGCTGGAGGTAAGGGACCTTTTAAATGACTCCAGGGTAATATTTGCTCGGTTTTCCAGTCATGATAAACATAATAATCTAAAGGGGGTAATTCTCCTTTTAATTCCTTAAAAGCACGTTTATAACTCCCTAATGAATCCCCATAGGAGCGAGTTAATTGTAACAGTTTACTCAGACGGCGATCGCCTCTTGATATTAATGCTTGTATCACTGACCAATTATAGCTTTCTGGACGAAATTCTATACTTTTTTTACCCAGTTGTTTCTCTAAATATTTGAGTCGTTTTTTCGCTATCTTATTCACACCTAACCATTGAAAGGGAGTATGAGATTTTGGAACAAAAGTGCTACAACCAAAGGTTAATCTTAATCCTGGGGCTGCTTTTTTGATAGATTCTAACATCATAATAGTTTGTTCAATATCTTCCTCATTTTCTTGGGGGATTCCCACCATTCCATAGAGTTTTAGATTTTTTAATCCTCCAGATTTGGCGTTAATTGCTGCTTGGATAATTTCTTCATTTTCCAGTTTTTTATTGATAATTTTTCTGATTTTTTCTGAACCACTTTCAACAGCAATAGTAACGGACTTTGTTTGGCGATCGCTTAATATTTTGGATAATTTTTCTGTTAAAGTATTGGTTCTAACAGAGGCAATACTAACCCTAACCCCTTCATATTTTGGTTGATAAAGATAGTCTAATAACTCATCAAATTGAGGATGTTGAGTAACAGATGCACCTAATAAACCGATTCTATTGGTTACTTTTAACCCTTTTTCAATTGCCGGTATTAAAGAGCCTTCTAAACTAGCAGTACGAAAGGGTAAAGTTAAATAACTTGCTAAACAAAAACGGCACATTTCTGGACAACTTCTCACCACTTCTACCATGTAAATACTTTCCCATGCTGCTTTTTCTGTCACTACCGTAGAAGCCGATAAAATATTACCTTTATAAGTCTGTTTTTCAACCGTTGAAGGAATGTTATTATCAATAGGTTTGATTGATGTTATTTCACCGTCAGGACTATTATAATTAACTTCATATAAACTGGGAATATAGATTCCTGGAATGGTAGCTAAATGTTTTAATTTTGTCTTTCTATCTTCGTATCTAACGGTTTTATAAGCATCAATAAAATTATTGATTAAATTTTCTCCATCTCCCAATAAAATAATGTCAAAAAAATCAGCAAAAGGTTCAGGGTTAGCCGTTAAAACAGGACCACCACCAAACACTAAAGGATGATGATTATTCCGTTCATTTGCCTGAAAAGGAATGGCCAAATCTTCTAAAAGATTGAGAATATTAACATAGTCTAACTCCCAAGAAAAAGAAAAGCCCAATAATTCAGACTTTTGTGGTAAAGACTCTTTAATATCGGTAAATAAGCGACTAACATTAACATCAGAACGAGTGGCAAAAGCCGCCCAAATAATTTGATATCCTAAGCTAGTAATTCCCACATTGTAATCATTAGGAAAAGCAAAAGTTAAAGAAATAGCATCATTATCAGGGGCTACAGGATTAAATAATAAACGTTCTTGATTAAAATCAGTCATTAGTTATCAATTTTTCAGTGATCAGGTCTATCCTTGATTTTAACGAAGTCAGAAGTCAGAAGTCAGAAGTCAGAAGTCAGAAGTTAGAAGTCAGAAGTCAGAAGTTGTTTTTGGAGCGAGGCATAAATCCTCTCCTGCTTTCAACAACTTCTGTGCGATAAGTAGTCGGACATAAATAAACAGCACTATGTTAAAAAATGTTTTCCCGATGAATTCCTCCTGACTCCTGTGCGATAGCGCCGGAACGTAGTGAGGAACTCCTGACTCCTGACTCCTCGTCTCACAGTTAACTTTAATTTTGTCCAACCACTTATAAAGTATTTTTAATTAAAATGTTATTAAAATTTATTGATGATTTATGTGAAGGTCTACGTCTTGACTTTAGAAAATGAGTTGCCTAAGTAGAGACAAAAAAAGAATTGTCACCGACTTGACATATCCTTGACACACCATTGACACAATGATGATATTCAATGTAATTGTGGTTTTATTTCAAAAGCCAGTTTATCTACTTTTTAGAACTGTTTAAAACCTGCTTTAATTATGAACCCCACTGCAACTCGACTTCTTAACTTTTTACAACAAGACTTAGATATTCCTGCTGAGTCTATCAACCTTGCCCTGAAAGATGAACAAGCCATGCCACACCATTTCCCCATGATTCTTTGGCAATATGGCTTAGTTACTAAAGAACAGTTAGAATCTGTGCTCGATTGGTTAGACGAACACCTTTTATAGATAACTAACGATTATTTCATTCTCACTACTTTTTATGAAAATGTTATCAATTTTAAGAAAGTATTTATGATCCCTAAATTGTTGTGTATTCTTGACCCATACTAATGACTTAATCAAGTTAACTAAAGTAAAATGAACCTTGAGATGTATGCTAGAGATAAAATTATATGGGTCGTGCTAAAAAAGTCGTGCTTGCTTATTCTGGTGGGGTAGATACCTCCGTTTGTATTCCCTATCTCAAGCATGAGTGGGGAGTGGACGAGGTGATCACCTTAGCTGCGGACTTGGGACAAGGAGATGAACTCGGTCCCATTCAAGCCAAAGCCTTAAAATCTGGGGCTGTGGAGTCTCTTGTCGAAGATGCTACCACAGAATTTGTCACCGATTATGCCTTTAAAGCTATCAAAGCTAATGCCCTCTATGAGAGTCGTTATCCCCTCTCTACAGCGTTAGCCCGTCCTCTGATTGCTAAACTATTAGTGGATGCTGCGGAAAAATACGGGGCCGACGCGGTTGCCCACGGTTGCACCGCCAAAGGTAACGATCAAGTCCGTTTTGATCTGGGAATCTTAGCCTTAAATCCTACCTTAAAAGTGTTAGCCCCGGCCAGGGAATGGAATATGAGTCGGGAACAAACCATTGCTTACGGTGAAAAATTTGGTTTAGACTTTCCTGTGAAGAAGTCTTCTCCCTTCAGTATCGATCGCAACCTGTTGGGACGTAGTATTGAAGCTGGTCCCTTGGAAGATCCCATGACGGAACCTCCCGAAGAAATCTATTTGATGACTAAAGCGATCGCTGATACTCCAGACACCCCCGAATATGTAGACATCGGGTTTGAGAAGGGTATTCCTGTCAGTCTCAATGGTCAAACCTTAGACCCCGTTACCCTCATCTCTCAACTCAACGATCTGGTGGGTAAACACGGTGTCGGCCGAATTGATATGATAGAGAACAGAGTGGTTGGTATTAAATCACGGGAAATCTATGAAGCCCCTGCTTTATTGGTTCTTATTGATGCTCACCGAGACTTAGAAAGTTTAACCCTGACTGCTGATGTTACTCAGTATAAGAAAGGGATCGAAGAAACCTATAGCCATCTAATCTATCGAGGGTTATGGTATTCTCCTTTGAAAGAGTCCCTTGATGCTTTCATTGATCATACTCAAGAACGAGTTACGGGAATGGTACGTATTAAGCTATTCAAAGGTAATGCTACTCTAGTCGGTCGTGAGTCTGATTATTCCATCTATAGCCCCCATTTATCCACCTATGGGGAAGACGATCACTTCGATCATAAAGCAGCAGAAGGCTTTATCTATATTTGGGGACTACCTACCAGAGTTTGGGCAGAAAAAACCAAAGGTTAATGGTTTCATTTTGGGGCTTAATTTTAATTAAGTCCCTATCATTATTTTTTAATAAGTTACTCAATCACTTTTACTAATTCATGATGTAATAACATTAATTGATTAGCTGGTATGGTTTCCATTGCATAGGTGGTTCCATCATTATTAGAAAATTCCACTTCAAATGCTTGACCATCATATTCCATGACAATTGTTCCCACTTGTCCCTTATATAAGGTAATAGGTTCTTGAGTTTCAAAGTGGGTTGTTTGTCTATCTTCGGTTAAAGCAACCATATCTAATTCTTTAAAGTTACATTATACTACTTCTATAAAACTTAAAAAAAGGTGGGAATACCCACCTTCTAAATCAACAAGTTTTAAGCTTCTTCTTCGTAATATTCAGGTTGTTTTTGTTTTTGAGGAATATTTACGGGACGGGGGTTATAAGGTTCCGATTCAACGTCATCGTCCCAAACATCCCCTTGAACATCATCATATTCGTATTCTTTTTCACGACGGGGAGGTTCATAGGACACAGGTTGTTCCCGTCGGGTTTCTCCCCAGTTATCCTCTTCGTAGTCGTCCTCATACTCCTCGTAACGGATAGACTCCTCTCGTCGTCTGGGGGGAGGAGGGGTAATGGGTTGTTCCCAGGTATCTTCGTCCCAACGTTCTTCCATAACAGGTTGTTTTGCTTGTATAGGAGTTTTGATGGGAATACCAGTTCCTAATTGGTTTTCAGGTTTAGCCGTTGGGGGAGAATAGATATAGTCTTCGTCTTCTTTTTCCCAAGGAGGACTACCAATTCCTAATCGTTCTAACACACCTACCGTTAACTGGGTTAAGCGTTCCTCGGCCCCTTCAAAAACAATTAAACGGTTAGGACCACTGCTAACCACTTCCTCCATCGAAATTTCATAGGTACTGAGGACTTGATCAGGGATTTGGGGATAACCCAGAGACGCTATAATTATGGAAGAGACTTGGCCGGTTGCTAGATCAAATTGAAAGTCCCTGACGCGGCCTAGGGGTTCTCCTGCTTCTGTGATCACTTCTGAATTAATGACAGGAGAATAGAGATCGATGTCAACGGTTTCAATGGCATCTTCATTATCCACTAAAATGACATCACCAATTTGCCGAATACTGGTAATGTACATATATTGGGGCATACCAGACAAGGAAAGCATATTGTCCCGTAGTCCCAAAGCGACAACTTC
>JASJDD010000152.1 GCA_030065735.1 Crocosphaera sp. | reverse complement strand
ATTGGTTTAGTGGGGGCAAATGGTGCCGGAAAATCCACTCAACTGAAAATTATTAAAGGAGAAATTGAACCCACTTCAGGAGAAGTAATTCGTCCCAGTAGTTTGAAAATTGGTTATTTAACCCAAGAGTTTGAAGTTGAACCCAGTCGCACGGTTAATCAGGAGTTTTGGACTGTGTTTTCTCAGGCTAATTTTATACAAGATGAGTTAGCCAAGGTAACGCAGCAAATGGAAACGGCACAAGGGGATGAATTAGATGATTTGATTCATAAATTAGACCGTTTACAACGAGAGTTTGAAGCGTTAGATGGCTATGTTTTGGAAGCAGCGATCGCTAAAATGTTACCAGAAATGGGCTTTCAATTGGAAGATAGTGAGCGTTTAGTTAGTGATTTTAGCTGTGGCTGGCAAATGCGTATGAGTTTAGGAAAAATTCTCCTTCAAGATCCAGATTTATTACTGTTGGACGAACCGACTAACCATTTAGATTATGAAACCGTTGACTGGTTAGAAAGTTATCTCAAAGAGTTAAATATTCCTATAGTTATCGTTTCCCACGAACGGGAATTCTTGAACAAAATCTGTACAAAAATTGTGGAAACTGAGCGGGGTGTTTCTACGACTTATATTGGTAACTATTCCGATTATATTCAACAAAAAGCTTTGAGCCGTGAAATTCAAGAAAATACCTATCAACGGCAACAAAAAGAAATCGAAAAACAACAAGCTTTTATTGATCGTTTCCGTGCGAGTGCTACCCGAAGCACCCAAGCCAAAAGTAGGGAAAAACAACTGGAATCGATGGAACGGGTAGAGGCTCCGATTGCTGAATTAAAGACAGTTACATTTGAATTTCCTCCGGCTCCAAAAAGTGGCAAAGAAGTGGTTATTATCAAAGATTTAGTCCATACTTATGATGAGCAGATTCTTTTCTTAGATGCTCAGTTAACTGTTGAAAGAGGCGATCGCATTGCATTTTTAGGTCCTAATGGAGCAGGAAAATCCACGTTACTTCGTCTTATTATGGGAATAGAAGAAGCAACCGAAGGTTTTGTTACTCTAGGCAAACATAATGTTCTTCCAGGCTATTTTGAACAAAACCAAGCGGAAGCTTTAGACTTAACTAAAACTGTGATGAATACCATTCATGATGAAGTGCCTGACTGGAAAAATGTTGAAGTCAGAAGTCTCTTGGGACGCTTCTTATTTAGTGGGGATACGGTATTTAAAAAAGTTGAGGGATTAAGCGGTGGAGAAAAAGCCCGTCTCGCCTTAGTGAAAATGCTGTTACAACCAGCTAATTTACTGGTTTTAGATGAACCGACCAATCACTTAGATATTCCAGCAAAAGAAATGTTAGAACAAGCACTTTCTAAGTACGAAGGAACGGTTTTATTAGTTTCTCATGATCGCTATTTTATCTCACAAGTCGCTAATAAAATTGTAGAACTCCGTGATGGGGAATTAATTGTTTATCCTGGTAATTATTATTACTATTTAGAAAAGAAAGAGGAGGAAAGAGTAAAAGCAGAACAAGCAAGAATTCGTGCAGAAAAAGAGGCTAAAGCTGCTGCAAAACGGGCCAAACAACGGGAAAAACAAAAGGCTAAAAAAAAGAAAGGTTAATATCAGTGATTAGTAACCAGTTATCAGTTATCGGTTGACGGATAAGAGTTAACTGGTTAACTGGTTACTATTTGTTCCGAAAAATTTTAACTAGAAATACAGGATTTAAAGGGGATAAACGGGTTAAATTAGTAATAGAAAGAGAACGAGATATGTTAAGATTTAAAAGTTGATAATTCCAGTTATTTTTATCAATCCAATCTAAACATCTTACTAAATTTTCTAAGGTTGCTAAAGCTATAATAGTTATGCCATCTTCAACTAATTTTTCTTGACAAATATCTAAAATATCAATTAAATTTCCCCCACTTCCTCCGATAAAAATTCTATTAGGATTAGGTAATGTTTGTAACTTATTTGGGGCTTGTGTTTGAATAGATGTTATATTATTAACTTGAAATCGCTGACAATTTTTATTAATTAAATTAATGCCCATTGCTGTTTTTTCAATGGCATAAACCTGAGAATTAGGACATAAACGAGCAATTTCAATGGAAACTGAGCCAGTTCCTGCGCCAATATCCCAGATAATTTCTGGTAATTTTAAACTCAATTCCCCTAAAATAATCATCCTAATTTCTCGTTTTGTCATTAGTCCAGGACGATCTTTAAAGCTCAAAAAATAGTGATCTTCAATGCCAAAAATAGGTAAATTGTTAAACTCATTTTCACTTAAATTAATGTTATTGGTACGCAATAAAATAACAATATTAAGAGTAGAAAACTGATAACTGGTAAGATTAGCTAATACTTGAGGCGTAAAACAGTTTACTTTTTCATCGGTATTTCCTAAATTTTCACAAACCCAAATATCATAATTAATGGGAATTTTTAAACTCAAAAAAACATTAGCGATCGCCTGGGGATTATTTTTACTATCTGTCAGGATAGCAATTTTTTCTTTACCCTGCTGTAAGCTAGAAATTAGCTCATCTAAATGACGACCATGACCACTAATAATTTTAGCATCATGCCAAGGTATTTTAACTCGACTAAATCCTAATTGTATGGAACTAACATGGGGATAAAATTCTAAGTCTTCGACATCAAACTGTTCTAACAATAATCTTCCTAAACCAAAAAATAAAGGATCACCACTCACTAAAATAACAATAGATTCATGATAACTTTTAATTTGTTGAAGGGTTTTAATATCCTCAAAAAAGTTACTAATAATGACCTTATCTCCAGGATGATCAGAAAAATAGCTTAAATGGCGATCGCTCCCCATTAACAAATTAGCTTGATCAACCATTGTTTGAATTTTTGTTGTCAAACTTTCTTTTCCGTTTAAGCCAATTCCTACTACTTTAATCATAAATTGTTTAGAGCAATATTAGGAAGCTTTTGAAGATTTCGTCGTTCCTTGAACGGTAGCACTTGGTTTCATTCCTGTATTACGGACATTGACAATTTTACCCAGTATATCAAACCAGAATGATGCTCCCATAGAAATAGCAACTGTACTGAGTATCAAACCCAAAAATGTCTTCAATATCTTAATAAGTCTAACAAAATAATTTACTGGTGTGACTGTATTTTGACGATTTTCACAGAAAAAAGGAGCGCGAAAGCTAGTTTGTTGTTCAAAATTAATACAACTCCAACCAATAGGAAGAGAAAGTTCTTCTAAATTTTTCTGTGTGGTGCTTTTTATACAGTCAAAACTATCATCACTATTACAACGTTTTTCTAAAGCTACTGCACTTTTAACCAGCGCATCTCGTAAAATAGTATCGGTTGAGAGTCTGCTAATCATGTGAAAACTATCTGCATTAGCGAAAACAGCAATAGAAAAACTAATAATTAAAGCTAATCCTTTTGAATTACGCTTATAAACTCCTGATGCACGTTCCATAGAATTATTAAACCAAATTTCGATTTCTTGGGAAAGTTGTTCGATATCTTGTTGTGTGGTTTCTATTTTTGTTTGAGCGCGATGAGCAAGGGTGACAATACTATCTTTTAGGGTTTTGGGAAGTTTACCTAAAATATATTCGATTTCTTCCTGTACTTGTTGACGTTGTTCTGTGTCCTTATTAAATTCATGATCAAATTTCGTCAAAATATCATTATTCTCAGATTGATTTTGATTATTATCTATTTCTTCAAGAATTTTCGCTTTCTTGTCTAAATTGAGTTTGCCATTTTCATCTAAAAAGTCTGGATCTAAAATTTGAGCAATATAAACCAAATTAAGTTTCATTTCTTGACAGAGAATTTCAAAATTATTTTCTTCAAAAAATGTGTCTCTGATACTGCTCAATTTTTTGACTAATACCTTATTATTTTCACCATTATCACTATTTTCAAAAATTACAATTAACTCATTTAGTCTAGTTTTTATTCTTAAAAGGCTAATTTCTAATGTATATTTTTTATCACAAAAATTATCATATACTTCTTTGATTTCTTTTATAAATTTTTCGATATTTACCTCATCAATACCTTCAATTTCACTTAATTTCTTGACTAATCTCTTGAGCAAACCTTTCAATTTATTACAACTAAGATAATGAGTCAGTCTCGGAATCTTTAAAACTTCTAATAAAGTCGTAGCAAATGTATCACTAGGAATATAAGAGGGTAAAGGAGCATTATCTAATAGTTTTTCTCTTATTTTTATCAATTTATGTCTCGTATTTTTATCACTTTTTTTTATCAATAATTCATTAAATATTTCTTTAAATTTTACCATACTTATCTCTAGGGCATTTTTTTTATTTTCTGATTCATTAGCGATTTTTTCTATCTGGTTTTTAAACTCTTTTAAATCTATTTCTTTTATTTTATCAACTTCTTGTATTAATTTTTTTTTAAGCTTGATAGGGGTATCAGTATTGTTTAATTTTCTTATTTTAAACCAATGCGATATTGTTCCTTGACCTTGATGGTTTAAGTTTTTAATCAAAGGATTATTATACAATTCATCAATTAATTGTTTAGTTTGCTTTATTTCTTCAACACTATCCACATCACTACCCATTAAAAGATACTTAATAGAAGTTTTTAAATGCTTAGCTCTCAATTGCAAAAGTGTACTAATAATTTCTTGAATTTCTGAGGCAACTAAACTTAACGTTATATAAACGAAAACTAAGCCAATAGCAATATCTAATACAAGGGGAAGATTAAGCATTTTTTATTTCCACCGACTCTCAAACAAAAGTTAAAAAAATTAAGTGTATTTGTTATCATAAAAAAACAAAATACTTATTTTCTATATTAATCCTATTCGGTGAAAAATATTAGTTTGTTTAAAAAAAATTTAAGGTTTAAGGATTATTTTCCCATGCTAAAATCAGCAAAGCGTTAATAATAGCTGCAGCGACAGATGATCCTCCTTTACGGCCTTCTACGCGAATTTGAGGTACATCAATTTGTGCTAACATTTTTTTTGATTCTAATACAGAAACAAAGCCAACGGGTACACCAATAATTAAACTAGGTTTAAGCTTTTTTGCTTTAATTTGTTGACATAAAGCAACTAAGGCAGTAGGTGCATTGCCAATAACATAAATTCCTTGAGGATATTGTTGATAACATTCTAATAAACCTGTTTCAGTTCTCGTTTTTCCTAGAAGAGCATGAGGAGCTTTTTCTATTGCTGTAATAATGGGATTATTAAAAGTTTTAGAAACTAAATTAATAATGCCTTGTTTTACCATTGTTACATCTGTAATAATAGGGGTTTTATTTTTTAAAGCATTAATACCAATATCAATGGAGTTAGGACTAAATTTAAGTAAACTAATAAATTCAAAATCAGCCGTTGAATGGATAACACGACGGGCTATTTGATATTCTAACAAACTGAGATTATGTTGACCAACTTCTTGATCAATAATGCTGAAACTTTCTTCAACAATGGGGTGATTTAAAAAAGATTTTTCTTGCATGAAGTACCTAAGAGTAACGACACTTATAAAAGTAAGGATTAATTTTATCTACAATTATGCTCAAAAATTTCTATAATTAGATTATAAGCAAACAGGATCTATTGTACAGCTTGTGTAGATATTTTCTCTTGACGTTGCTATCCCCTAAATACTGAGCAATCTGAAAAAATTCCATGAAACAACGTTATTTACTACTATTGCCTTTTATTATTTTCTTATTGGCAGGTTCTAATGCACCTATTTTACATTCTTTTGACCTCAAAAAACTTTCTGGTAATATTCATTTAACCTTAAAACATGGAGTTTGGAAATTATGGAAAGAAAAACCTGTTTATCAAAATATAACTCTGGATTTAGTTTGTAATCAAGGTCAATGTGAACCTGAAGTATGGGGATACGCCCGAAAATTCAATCAAGATGTAGACCATCAAGGAACCTTAGAAAAAAATAACTTAGATAAATTAACAATTCAAGAAATTAGCACTAAAAAGTCTCATCAATCATGGCAACTAAAAATCACCATGAATATTTTATCTCATCCTTGGAATACAGAAATTTCACCAGCAGTTTATAAAATCAATTTGGTTCCTTATAAAAATCAAATGATCGGGAGTTATCAAGGCGAGTACAATCAAAAATTTTTACAAGGTAGCGTTATTGGAAACACTCAACCATTTTGGCCAATTCCTATTAATAATTATAAGGACTTAGCTCCTCAAGAACACCCCCGCCTTGTCTTTCGTAAACATCAATTATCATCTGTAAAAGAAGCGATTAAAACTCCAGAAGGACAAACAATATTACAACAGTTAAAAAGAAATTTAGAAAACCCTATTTATTACGATGGATATGTCCCAACAGGTGGCTATCATGCTACTGGGTACTGTTTTTTAGCTTTAGTTAAGAATGATATAAACCTAGCTAATACTGGCTGGAAAATAGTAGAAAAATCTATGAAAAATCCTGGTAGAAGATTATTAGAACATTCTCCTATTGTAGCAGGTGTTGCTTTAGCTTATGACTTCTGTTATTCTCTTTGGGATCAAGAAAAAATCAAGACTGTTACTTACTGGTTAGCTGCACAAACCGAACAATTAGTAAAAGGAGATTCTCCTAAAAATGGCTGGAATAGTAATCCAGGAAGTAACTGGAATGCAAGAGCAAGAGGAGCAGGTGGATTAGCTGCTTTAGCTATCTTAAATGAACCTGGTATATCCAATGATGAAATATATCATTATATGAGAACAGCAGAACGTAATATTAAACGGTATTTAAGCACCGCTATTGGTGATTATGGTTTTGGAAGTGAAGGCGATCATTACACAACTGAACCCTTAATTTTAACAGTATTTCCTTTCTTACAAGCTTATAGCAATGTAATAGGAAAAGACTTGGTTAAAGGGTCTTCCGCTCAATGGATTTTACCCCATTATCTAATGCGAATAATCCCTGAGAATAATAACTTAAATATAGCAACATACGGACGACATCGCTACTATGCAGGGTCTTCTGTTTTTTATATGGGTTTAGGGACTGTTCCTGAAGATTTTTTACCAGGAATTGTGCCAGTATTTGAAAAATATATAGGTTTAAAAAGTGATCAAACTTTTGGAAACAGTCTACCTCATAATGCTCCTTTTCTCTTAAGTTTTTACAGTAGAAAAAAGAATGACAATTCTCAAAATCCAGTTGAAGTATTTAATTACAATTTTCTTGATAGACAAAAAGGGTTTTATAATTTTAGAAATCAATGGAAGAATCAAGATGATTTTGTGGCAAATATTTACTTAAAAAAGGAGTTAATTGGAGGAACTTGGCATTTTCCTGATGTGGGTAGTTTTCGGATTTCTGGGTTAGGAGAAACTTGGGCAAAAGCTGGTAAATCTATCAACAAATGGCAAGAAGAAAATGTGGTTATTTTACCGAAAAGTTCTCCTTGGAAAACCTCTAAACCTCTCTTTTTTGTCTCTAATCCTGATGGTTCCGGAATTGTTACCTTACAAACTAATACAAATTGGCGCAAAAATAGTAAACCTCCTGTGGGAATTGCCGGTTTACGTTCTTTTGCTGTCGATTATAGCAAAACAGCAGGAGTTCCTGGTTTATTTGTCTTAGTTGATCGCTTTATTGGTAATAACGAAGCTGAAGAATTTAAGGAAAAGATATGGATAATGCACACAGCAGGAAACGTTACTATTAATAATGATGGTTTCCTGATTCAAGGGAAAAATCAAGCAACAATGAAAGGAACATTTATTGTTCCTCAATCTGTTAAGATTACTACAGAAAAAACTGATGCAGGAACTAAAATTATGGCAACCGGAGGACAGGAATTTTTTCTGGTTATGACGGTACAAAAAAAATCCCCACCCTCATTAAAAATTACAGGATCGGGGATGGAAGCAATAGTTAGAATAGGACAACAAAAGATTTCTTTTGCTCAAGATAGAATCAGGTTATCCACTATTAACCCTTAGCTATTTCTTGGTATTTAGATAACTCATTAAGCTGATCTGCAAAAATATCAATCTCCATATTTTCATCCTCTCTAACTGATAGCGATCGCTTGACTTGTCCGATATATAAAGGTAAACTAACTCCAGGCTCAGGATGAACCAACGTACGGACGCGAATGGTTAATTTATTATCTTTCCCTGCGGTTCTGCCATAGGAGAAATAATCATTAGCTGCTTGCTTTAGGGTAGGTTCTAATTCTGCTTCCCTAATCGAAGGTTTAACCACAATAACCACTTGGTTTCCTCCATTATCATAGACGCGAGAGAAACGAACAGATCCAGGAATTTCCGTGCGTTCAAATAATCCTAATCCTAACCCGAATAATCCCACGGTTAGCACTATCAGAAAACCTGTAATTCCTACTAATCGAAAACGAATTCCCCACTTGAAAATAAAGGCCACAATGGCTAAGAAGAAAAAGAAAACAGTAGCTAGAATCGACCATTGTGTATAGGTTGAAAAACCAAGGGATGTTAATGTTTCCATCAGTAATAGTTGATTGATTACATCCCAATATTTTAACTTAGTTTAGCTGTTTATCATGGTTGAGAAGAATCTCCCACTGGCCAATCTTGACGAGGGGGAAAAGATTGTTCAGAATGGAATACCGTTGCTCCAGGTTCTTCTGGTTTGTTTAAACGTAAAGCTGCACCAAACCCTACACCAGCAGCAATGGCGATCGCATTAGTAATTAAGAGAAATTCCAAGATAAATAACCAAGGACGAGAATTAGATACTTTCATGAACGCCTCAACACCACACACCTTATTCGGTTTATGCAATTTTTCTCGTATTTCCCAAGGTCTGGAGGTCCCGTCTTCCGACTGTCTTTCACTCTCATCTTGGATGGATACATTCCAAGTTTGGCTACAATTCAGGTTTTTACCTTATGGCCATCTCTAGTTTATCACAAAAACTTTACCCTGGCCAGAAATCCCTCGATTTTCGTACCTCAAGCAAGACCGGCTCTTGCGGAGGAAACCTCCGCGAGCTTCCTTGCTCAATCGGGGATTTCTCGCGGCTGAATTCGTTAACAAGAGACGCTCAATTTGCCAAGTCATTAACAAAAGATTAAAAACCTAATAATTTTTATCAATCCTAGTTATAAGAATAATAAATGTAAAGTTTTTCACCTAAATGTTAACTTTGCAAAAAAGGCTAAATTATTTGAAAACGCAGATAGAATGGAGTTGATCAGCTTTTTTATGCTTTTAAAAATCTAAAGATGATAGAACAATTTATATAGTGTAGTTTCTGATACTAGGCAATGAAGAGAAAGTAGGTTAGGCTAGTGGTTGATGAGTTTAGCTTATAAGTCTGACTATCTTATATTAAATTGTAGCTTTAATAGCCAAATTAAAATCTTAAAAAAGTATTAAGGTTTTATAATGAGGAGTGTTATCAGGAGGAAAAGGCGTGTTTACTCGATTAGCTCAACAACATCGTGATTTTGTGAGAGACCTAGTAATGAACCTGCAAGCATTAGCAATTGTCCTGGAAAATCGGGGTTATTTAGCTTCTTGCTATACCTGTGGTGGTGAAATGAATAGTGCTTCTTTTATGGTCAGTTTAGGAAAAGATCATTTAATTCGGTTTTTGGTGTCTGACTATGGCATTACCTGGACAGAAATGCGGGATGATCGAGAATTAATGAAATTAGAAGGTGCAGAAGCCATCAGTCAACTACAGGAACTAGCTAACTTGATCAAATATCAAGACCACAATCAACCTTCGAGTACCATTGACAGCTTACCCATTCAAGAACTTCAAAATCTGGTTTAAAGGCTGCGAATACAGTTAATTCTACAATTTTTAAAGGCCTATGCTTCCCTATAGTAGACCTATTGGGGTGCTTCACAACCGCTAACCCCTAAAAGATCGAAAAAGTCTGAAAAATTTTTGCTAGTATCGAGATCAAAATCTTAAATGATCAAGATAAACTAATTGGATTAATGTTGCTTGGAGACAATTTATGATTAACCCATTGATTAAACGGCAAAAGGTTTCTATCTCTTGGTCTGTGGTGTGTACAGTAGCATTAAGTTTATGGGGAACTCCTTCGTGGGCTGCAGATCCTTTCCGTAGCACTAACCCTCGTCCGATTGGAGACAACACAGAAGCAGCTTTTGTAGAAATCTTTAAAAATGGTGATTATTTAGAAGCTAAAACTTATTTACAACAAGCAGTCCAAACGGAAAGCGATGAACCCCTTGCCTATGCTATGAAAGCATCTTTAGCTTATTCTAATGAAGAATGGGAAGTGATGAAAAATGCTGCGGATAAAACCCTCTCAGCAGCCGAAAAATTAACCCCTAAAGACCCCTTACGAGGCAATTTATATCAAGCAGTGGGACATTTTTTACAAGGGGCCTATACGTTTAAAACAAAGGGCCCTTTAGGGGCTGTGAATAAGTTACAATTGGTCTTTGATCATCTGGATAAAGCAGAAGAAATCTCTCCTAATGACCCAGAATTAAACTTACTTAAAGGCTATCTCGATTTAATTTTATCGGTTAATTTACCCTTTTCGTCCCCAGAAGATGCAATCGCCCGTTTTGAACAATATGCGGCCCCTAATTATATGGTAGATCGGGCTTTATTCGCAGCTTATCGGGACTTGGATCAATACGATACAGCGATGCAATACATTGACCAAGCTTTGGCAAATAGTCCTGATAACCCTGAATTACAGTATTTTAAAGGTCAATTATTGCGTAAAAAAGGAAGAACCAAAGATGGTCAACCTAAAGATTTAGGTTTGCTCAAAGAAGCTTATACTTATTTTGACCAAGCGATGACTAAAGTGGATCAACTGCCCAAAGGGGTTCAAATACCCTTACGTCACGATCATCGGGCTGTACAAGATGAAATTGCTAAATTAAGCATTAATTCTAACTAATGCGAAGTCCCTTACGTGAACTACCAACACCGAATCAAAGATTACGGTGTGGGCTTCCTACCCAATAAACTGCTCTCTATGACCCGAAGGTATAGCGAGCCTTACCTAATTGAAAGGCAGGAGGCAGGAAGCAGGGGGCAGGAGGTTTAATATATAGCAGAAGAGTAAAATTATCGATAATAAGGCATTTAAAAGTTAAATAATCCTATTTTTAAGTTTTTTTCCTCCCTTCTGCCTCCTGCCCCCTGCCTTCTGCCTCTAA
>JASJDD010000151.1 GCA_030065735.1 Crocosphaera sp. | reverse complement strand
TCTCATTACTAATGCCTCATTTACTATGGGTCTTTTTCCTTTAGTATCAAAAATGAGCTTATTGTTGAGATTTATCTCTTAAGCTTGATCATCAAAAAAACTATCCGATTACTTGAGAAGAGGACACAACTCATGGCAACTTATAAAGTTACCTTAAAAAACGCAGACGAAGGAATTGACGTTACCTTAGATGTACCTGAAGATGAGTACATCCTTGATGTAGCAGAAGAACAAGGAATTGAGTTACCTTATTCTTGTCGTGCTGGTGCTTGTTCTACCTGTGCTGGTAAAATCGAGAGTGGCACGGTTGATCAAGGCGATCAATCTTTCTTAGATGACGATCAAATTGCAGCAGGATATGTTTTAACTTGTGTTGCTTACCCTACTTCTGACTGCGTTATCCTAACACACCAAGAAGAAGGATTGTACTAAGTCTTGTGATTAAGATGTTTCAGCAAAGTATTGATAACCATGCTGAAAAACATTTTTAACTAAAGTAAACTAATCTATTTCATTGGAGAAGAGGACATAATTATGGCCACCTACAAAGTTACTCTAATTAATGACGCGGAAGGAATCAACGCTACCATCGATGTACCTGAAGATGAGTACATCCTAGATGTAGCAGAAGAGCAAGGAATTGACTTACCTTACTCTTGTCGTGCCGGTGCTTGTTCTACTTGTGCTGGTAAAATCACTTCTGGTACTGTTGATCAAAGTGATCAATCCTTCTTAGATGATGACCAAATTGCAGCAGGATATGTTTTAACCTGTGTTGCTTATCCTAACTCTGATTGCACCATCGAAACTCACCAAGAAGAAAATATGTATTAAATTCAGCTATTTAATAGCAATAGCTGAATTTTCCAGGGAATTAATGCAGGGGCCCAACTTAGGAGTCCCTGCTTTACTGTTTAATTATAGGGAATTTTTGGGATTAAGGTAGATTGTAGCAATTTTTCGTAATGTTTGATAGTTTAACTTACCTTGTTGATTGCGTGGTAATTTTTGAACTTTAATCCAATATTTTGGCTGTTTAACGGGACTTAATTTTTGTTTAATTGTCTCTTTAATGAAATTAACGTCAATTTTCTCATCTTCTGGGACATATATGGCTGTTACAACTTCTCCCCATTGTTCGTCGGCTACTCCTATAATAGCAATATCTTTGACTAAACTGGTTTCTAAAACAACATTTTCAATTTCTCTCGGAAAAACGTTTTCTCCTCCTGTAATGATTTTTTGACTGTTTCTTCCTAGAATATATAAATAGTTTTCATCATCGAAATAGCCCAAATCGTCAGTTATTAAGTATTGCTTGGGTTCGTAATTGGGATAATACCCAAAAAATAAAGATTGTGCTTGAATTTTAATGACTTTTTCTACTGTTAAACTCACTTGAGCATGGGGTAAGACTTTTCCTGTACTCTTATTTTTTTGTAGAAAATCTTCGGGTTTTAAAGTGACAATTTGTGAAGCAGTTTCCGTCATTCCATAGGTAGGAGAAAGTTTAAGATGATAGTTTTGACTGCTTTGTAATAAAGCATTCCAGGGCGGTGCGCCTCCTAATAAAATTGTTTTAAATTGCTTTAGAAAGTCAGGAATTAAGGTTAATAAAAATTGGAGTTGAGTGGGGACTAAAGAGATAAAAAAATCTTCAATATTTAAGGATGGTATAATTCTTTTTTTTAGATGACTGTAAGGATAGATAATAATCTCTCCTTTTGTCAAAAAAGAACGTATAAACTGCATTAATCCACTCACATGATGTAGTGGTAATACACAAAAAGAGTTGACTTTTTTAAGATTGAAAAAATCAGTAAATCCTTGAACGGATGCTGATAAAGTTTTCCAAGTATGAATGGCAAAGCGAATATTTCCTGATGTTCCCCCTGTGGGAATCATGATTAAATTCTTATTAGGTAATTGTAAGTTATTCTGATCATTTTTTAGATTATAATCAACATCGAATCCTAGTATTAAGTGAGGTTGGATTAAGTTTAAAACGTCTTTCCATTCTTGTTGTTGCCATCTTTTATCACATAAAAAAATATGACATTCAGTGATAATACTAGCCAATAAAGCAGCTAAAAAATCAAGATAATTATTATCTTTTTCAACTAATATAATTCTAGGATTATTGATTATCTGTTTTAATTGTGTCAATCGCTTGATATAGTTTTGTGTTAGTTGATAAAACTGTTTAGCGTCACAACCAATTATCCATTCTTCGTTTAATCTAGCTTCAATAATAGCTACAATATTGTCCATATTTTTATTATCATTTAATAAATATTTGTTTCTTCTTGTAACCAATTTCTATCAATATAATCAATTTTAGCATAGGGTTCTAATGCTGTTAAAATAAGATTTCCATAACTACGGTAATTTACTCGATTATCTAATAGTGCAACAATTCCTTGAGACTCTCTTAAGGGCATAACTGCCCTTTGTATTTCCTTTAAAGCAGTTGGCAAAAGATAAAATCGAAACCAATCTTTATGGCGTTTCTTATAGTAATTAACTTGAGCAGCAACCAAAGGATTTTCTAGGGAAGGAATGGGTAAAGTGGCAATAATCAATAGTTTAGGATTTGGCAATTTGGCGTGGTTCTGATGCCAAAATTCCCAGCCACTAATCAAAATACTATTATCATCAATTTTTGTATTTTCAACCTTGATTTGCGAACCAAATTCCGCAGCCAAAAAGGTAGCTACTTGAGCTTTTGAAGGAACATCATCTACAATAATAGTAATCGGTTTTAACCCTTGATAACAGCCAAAAACAAGCTTTCTTACTTCTTCAATTAAAACTTGATGAAATTCTGGTGTATTGGGCATCGGTAAGCGATCGCGAATATATAAGTTAATTAATTCATTTTGGCGATGAGGGAAAAATTTTAAACATAAAATATCTTGGGTTAAGCCAATGGTTTTGCGATAAATCGGTGCCGATTTTTGACTGTCAAGAAATCCTCCCATTAAAACAATGGTAGAATTAGCCAAATAGGGTGATAAAATAGAAGAAATATCTAGAGGACTCAAATGAATTGAAAATGTTTCCTTCTCGCGATTAATTGATGCCCATAAAAGTTGATTACTCTTATCAATCAATTGAGCAAAATTATGTAACAAAGCATTGTTATCAAGCGTTTGACAGAGATGAGCTAAACTGTCTTTTTCTTCGTGATCCAGTACACAACATTGATAGGGATTATTCGGATGACTAAAAATTCTCGTTTTTAGGAATAATTTAACTTCTTGAATTAAATTACCATAACTAGGATACTGTTGTTGTAATTGTTGCCAATCATCAGGATAAATAGTCATGGTTAAATAATCTTTTGTCCATTCCTCCAAATAATCCGCTTGATCGATTAAAGTTACAATATCATCAGGAAACTGACCCTTATTATCTAAACGATCGCCTAACCAAATATCAGGAGAAACAATAAATAACCCCTTAAAATGTTGAAAATCTACCTTTTGCTCCTGATTGACAATCACTTTATCTATGTTTAACCATTGCTGAAGATGGGGAATATCTTGTTCGATTAATTGTTTTTGAATACTTAAAGGGGCCACTAATAAAATAGGGCGATCGCTCAACAAACAAGGCATTAAATAACTTAACCCATAACGAGAAAAGGTGCTACCCGTTTGAATTAAAGCTGATCGATTTAAACGTAACGCGCGAGACACCAAACGGGCCATGGTTAAATGGTGATCCCATAAGGGTTCCCCCTGGTGTCGTAAAAATTCTCGTAACGAGATGTGAACTTCTGCTTCTAGGAGAGTCATGGCAATAATTTGACAGAATAGATAGCATTTAGAGAATGATCTCTATACCTGGGAGTTGATGAAATGATAAATTGATGATCATGTAAATTTAATTAAAGGATAACAAGCATGGCTCAAATTCAATTTTCTCCTGGTGTGTCCGAACCCGTTGTTCCTGAAGTCCGTTTAACTCGTGCTAAAAGTGGTAACAGTGGAACCGCAACCTTTTATTTTCAATCTCCTACCATTCTTAATGCTGAAAGTACCGATGAAATTACGGGAATGTATTTAGTGGACGAAGAAGGAGAAATCGTCACCCGTGAAGTTAAAGGAAAATTTATCAACGGAAAACCCACCTCAGTCGAAGCTATTTTAATTATGAACTCAAAAGATGAATGGGATCGTTTTATGCGCTTTATGGAACGTTATGCCAAAGAAAACGACTTAGGGTTCTCTAAAGCTTAATCTCTTTTATCATTCAGGAGTCAGGAGTCATACCAAATCCGGTTTAGTTAACCTACTTATCCCTGAGAGGTGAGAGGGGGGAGAGAGGGTCGTGTGGGATGTGTGGGGGGAAACAACCCAAAATTATAAAGAGGTTTTGATAAGCGGATTTGGTATGAGACTGCTATACAAAATAAAAATGGGTGAGTTAAACTCACCCAAACACTTGACTTAAGATCCCGTCGTTAACGACGGGGTTTTAGAGGAAAAACTAGGGGGCTAAAGCGTTACCTCGCAGTAAACTACCGATGGTTTTAGCGGTAATTTTCATCTGCACTAAGGGGTTGGCCGGGACAACAGTTTTGTAGAGATAACTATCAAAGGTCATCCGTTGTACATCCTTATCCGCACACATTTCCACAAACGCTTCACGAGTCGCATCGGTACGATAGAAGACCCGTTGTAAGATATCCAATACCAGATAAGTCATACCGTATTGCTTATCCCAACGCTTGAGATACACTTTTAAATCCTCTTCCGTGGGAATGCGTTGACCGGCGTTGCTCATTTCTACAATGGTTTCAGCACACATACGGGCTGATTTGGCAGCGAAATAGATACCTTCTCCAGAAGACTTGGTAACGGTTCCGGCTGCGTCTCCTACGAGGGCGACACGACCCACTACACGACGGGGACGAGGATGTTCTGGGATAGGATGGGCTTCGACTTTAATAATCTCACCCCCTTCGAGTCTGCGGGCTGCACGGGCCCGTATTCCTGCTTGTAAATCTTTGATGAGAGACTTATTAACCTTCATGGTTCCCGTTCCCACGGCCACATGGTCGTATTTGGGGAATACCCAAGCATAGAAGTCGGGGGAAACATCCTTACCCACATACATTTCCGCCAAGTCTTCATAGTAGGCCATTTTGTCTTCGGGTAAGCGGATACGCTCTTGGAAAGCGATCGCATAGTTATAGTCTCCTGCATCAATGGCTTTGGCAATGCGGGAGTTGGCCCCATCCGCACCGATGACTACATCCACCTGTAGGCTTTTCTTTTCTCCTACAGCATTCCCGTTGGAATGATCGGCATAATGGAGGGTATAAGCACCGTCACTTGTTTTAGGAATATCTAATTGATAAACCGTACCATTGATAAGATTAGCCCCTAAACTTGCAGCGCGATCGCGGAGGAACCCGTCAAGCACTTCCCGACGACACATTCCAATGTATTCGTCTTGGCGATCGAGGTTAATATCAACTTCTATATTGGATGGGGAGATCATTTTCATCTTCCTCACCCGTCGATCAATAATTTCAGGGGGTAAATCAAACTCGCTCACCATACATAGGGGAATAGCACCCCCACAGGGTTTGGCGTTATCTAATTTTCGTTCAAATAAATATGTTTCTATGCCAGCTTTTGCTAATGTTTCGGCGGCGGAGGATCCGGCCGGCCCTGAACCGACAACAGCTACCCGTAAAACCAAGGCTATTCTCCTAAACTTCCAGAAGGGATTACGGATTGCATCGTATCATGGACGTTTCCTTTTATGGGGTCGATCTGCGAAAATTAGCCAATTTTGCAATACAGCTTAACAACTTTTGTTACAATCCTTTACAATTCATGAGAATAATCGCTCATTCTCAATAAGCGTCATTGATAAACTTATATAATTCTGAGTTCGACGAAGTAGGTTATGGTAAGGTTTGGGAGTCAGGAGTCAGGAGTCAGGAGTCAGGAGTCAGAATATCAAATATTAAAGCAAATTGTTATATTTTTAAGAAATTATATAGAATTAACTTGTTAAAGAAAACAAGAAGTAATAGAGGATAAGCGATTATTCTTAGTTAAGATCAAAAGGTGTACTTAGTTATGACTATTAAAGGATTTCATCACGTTGCTATTATTTGCTCGAATTACGAAAAATCGAAACAGTTTTATGTAGAAATTTTAGGGGCATCTATTATCGCAGAAACCTTTAGAAAAGAACGAAATTCCTATAAACTGGATCTCAGAATCGGAGTGAGTTCTCAAATTGAATTATTTTCCTTTCAGGATACCCCCAAAAGACCCAGTTATCCCGAAGCTTGTGGCTTAAGACATTTAGCCTTTGCCGTGAATAATTTAGAGGCAATGGTCAAAGAATTAACTCAAAAAGGAGTAAAAATTGAACCCATTAGAATCGATGAATTAACCAATAAAAGATTTACCTTTTTTCAAGATCCTGATGGTCTTCCCCTAGAATTGTATGAAGTTTAAATAATTACAGTAAGGAGCTAAAACTATGGGTTACGCTGTTGTTGTTGAACCTAACAACTTTCATCAAGAAGTGATTGAAAACTCGTATCAAAAGCCAGTCTTAATTGATTTTTATGCCACTTGGTGTGGTCCTTGTAAACTGTTAAAACCAATTCTCGAAAAATTACTGCAAGAATACGATTTTATTTTAGCAACCATTGATATTGATGCTCATCCTAGCTTAGCTCAACAGTTTGCTGTTGAGGGCGTTCCTGACGTTAAAATTGCCTTTCAAGGTAACATTAGTCAAGGGTTTGTTGGGGTTTTACCAGAAGCAGATATTCGAGACTTACTCAAACAATTTAATTTAACCTCTGAGTTAGATCAAAAACTGGAAGAAATGCGTCAAGCAATGACAGAAAAAAATGCAGCTAAAGCAAAAGAATTATTAGATGAGTTATTCTCTAAATATCCTGATAACCCTCAATTGAGTTTGGAAGCCGCTAATTTTTTAATCCGTTTGAATCGTCTAGAAGATGCTAATAAACTGTTATCAACTATTGGCATTGATCAAAAAGATTATTATAATAAAGCACAAGGTATCAAAAGTTTAATTGAGTTTAAACAAATGGCTAATATGGAAGGAGACAATGAATTAGATCAGCAATTTTCTCAAGGAGCGAAATATACCTTAAACGAAGAATATGAAGAAGCTTTAAAACTCTTTTTAAATTTGGTAGAAGAAAACCGTAAATATAAGAATGATGCTGCAAGAAAAGCAATGATTTCTATTTTTAATTTATTGGGAAAAACACACCCATTAACTAAAAAATATCAACAAGAATTAATGATGATACTTTACTGAGTCAATCGTCTCAAACTGAGATGTTTTAACCAATAAAATCCTCTTACCTCTTGCCTCTTGCTTATCGTTTTATCGAAGGTGCAAGATATGAGTATATTTAACCACCACTAACAGGAGGAATGAAAACCAATTCATCTCCATCTTGTAATTTGGTATCAGCTTCCACAAATTGATAATTAACAGAAAAACGAGTCATACTTTGCCATTTTTCCAATTGGGGATAACCTTGAATTATAAGAGTCAAAACATCATTAACGGTTGTTTCTGGAGGAAACTGTCGTATTAATTCTGGAATTCCATAAACTTCTTGATAAATAGCAAATAGCTTAATAGTAACAGTAATAGAAGATTGTTCCATAAGAATTACAACTCAATTTTATTCTACCCTATGTTAATATATTAACTTTTCTATCAAAATTGATCCACATTTTAAAAAATATGTCAAACTGAAAATGGAAGAATAATTAGCAAAATAATTAATAAAATCGGGGGGGCTATGACTAATCAACTTAACAGTCCAAAAGTCCTTAATTCAGAAGCTTTAAAAAGCAAGACTGTTGCACCCAATTATCAGAAAATTTTAGTCGGGATAGACGAGAGGGATAGCAGCAAGGAGGTGTATGACACTGCGTTACAGTTAGCTAAAATGCAGGGTAGTCAGTTGATGATTTTAACGGTTATTCACGAAAATCCCAAAGGAACAATGGACTTACCCATTTACTCAGAAATAACAGGATATGGAGCGATTTATACCCAAGAAATGGTAGAGTTAGAAGAAAAACTCATCCAGGAAAGTTTAGAAGAACTACAAATTTGGCTCAAACGGTTAACCCAAAAAGCAATTGCTGAGGGTATCAAAGCAGAGTCGGACTATATCTATGGACAACCAGGAGAACAAATCTGTGCTTTAGCTAAAAAATGGGGTGCTGATTTAATTGTAGTCGGTCGTCGGGGTCGTCGTGGACTATCAGAATTATTATTAGGTAGTGTGAGTAATTATGTCATTCACCATGCACCTTGTTCTATTTTGGTGGTACAACATTAAACAGTGAACAGTTAGCAGTGAGGAGTTAGCAGTGACTGGTAACTGGTAACTGGTAACTGATTTCAGAAAATGTCAAGGGCTGCACACTGTTGCCAAATTCCTACTCAATCTTACCTAAATCTCCTCATATTAGTAGCTAAACTGAACAGAGAAGTAAGTTATTGTGGTTAAACCCCCAACATGATACAATTAAACTTAATAGTTTTGGTCATTATCTCAAAAATGCCATGTTGTTAGGCTTTAAAACTCAACTTAAATTAAATAAAACCCAAGGTCAACAACTGGCTCGTCATGCAGGAGTCGCCCGTCATGCTTATAATTGGGGAAATGGTTTATGTTTAGCTATTTTAGACCATAATAAGAGTTGTTCAGACTCCGAAAAAATTAAATTTCCTACAGCAATTGATTTACACAAATGGTTAAATAAATTAGTCAAACCGCAAAATGAATGGTATTACGAGGTATCAAAATGTGCTCCACAATTTGCTCTGAGACATTTAGCTTCTGCTTGGCGTGATTGCTTTGGGAAAAAGAAAAAAAGACCAAGATTCAAAAAGAAAGGACGACAGGATAGCTTTACTTTAGATGGAACCATTCACATTTTATCTTCTCATTCAATCCAAGTTCCCGTCATAGGAAAACTGAAAACTTATGAGAGATTACCTATTATCCATAAACCCAAAAATGTCACCATTAGTAGAGAAGCTGACCGTTGGTTTATTTCCTTCAAAATAGAAGTGGACTCTATAGCTACTGAGAAGAAACTAGATGTAGTCGGAATAGATTTGGGAGTAAAATCCTTAGTAACTCTATCCACAGGAGAAGTTTTTGAAGGAGCCTATTCTTATAGAAAGCTATCAGCTAAACTAGCTAAACTGCAAAGAGAAGTAAGCCGAAAAGTGGCTAGATCATCTAACCAACAAAAAGCTCAACTAAAAGTACAGAAACTCCAGAGAAGAATCGCTAATCTCAGAAAAGATACATTACATAAATTGACATCACACTTAAGCAAAAACCACGCAGTCAATGTGATAGAAGATTTGAATGTATCAGGAATGATGGCTAATCATAAATTAGCGAAAGCTATAGCAGATATGGGATTTTATGACTTTAGACGACAGTTAGAATATAAAAGTCAATTATATGGGTCAAAACTGCTCATAGTAGATCGGTTTTATCCTTCTTCTAAAACTTGTTCTAATTGTGGAGAAAAAAAAGACTCATTACTATTATCTGAGAGGGTGTTTTGTTGTGAAAAATGTCATTATCAAATAGATAGGGATTTAAACGCAGCAAATAACCTCAAAAAACTAGGTCAAGCTATGGCCGAAGTTACGCCTGTGGACAAGACGAGCGACCCCGCGCCGTTGTACGGCGCACTGGGTAGCGCGAGGAGAGCCGACTCCCTTGGATGAAGCAGGAAGTACAAGAGACTCAAATCAAGTTATCATCAGGTTTTAAGCTTGATGAGTAGATTTGAGTAAGTTTTATATAGCGGAAGGTAGTGATCCCATCATCTCATCATCCCTTCTATCGCCAAGCTAGATAGGGCAATTTCTGTGCCGTCTCTTTAATCTGGTTAGGATTTTGAATTAATTGTCCGCAACTATCCCATGTCCCTTCCAGGAGCATTTGACGGGAACCTTCCCCCATAGAAATCTTGGCTACCCAATCCTGTAATCTAACTTCTTTGGTAGCTAAATCAACCGTGATCTGAGCTTGGGGATTACTTTGCAGTTGGCTTTGTAGGGTTTTGACAGTTTCAGGAGAAGCAGTAACACAGGGAACCCCATTGGCAATACAGTTGCCAAAAAAGATTTCGGCAAAACTTTCTCCGATAATCGCTTTGATTCCCCATCGTATAATGGCTTGGGGTGCGTGTTCCCGTGATGATCCACAACCAAAGTTAGCATTAACCACTAAAATGTTAGCTCCTTGATATTGAGGCTGATCAAAGGGATGTTTTCCTTTGAGTTGTGTGCGATCGTCGGCAAAAACCTGTTCTCCTAAACCGTCAAAGGTGACGCAGCGTAAAAATCGCGCGGGAATAATGCGATCGGTATCAATGTCGTCTCCCATTAAGGGAATACCTCGCCCTGAAATTAATTTCACTTGGTTCATTAAGGGTTGTCTGTTCCTTGCTATGGTTATCAATCAAGAACAATCTCTCTTCCTATGATAAGCCTTAAGTTCCTGAGCAACACCAAGGGGTTAGGGAAATTTAACCTAATGTCGGGCAGAATTCCCTCATCCTCTACAGGTTAGGGATGAATGCCCGACCAGCAATTAACGAAGTCAGAAGTTCCTCACTACGTTCCGGCGCTATCGCACAGAAGTCAGAAGTCAGAAGTCAGAAGTTCCTCACTACGTTCCGGCGCTATCGCACAGAAGTTTCTCACTCTCTCATAACTTGTGCTATTATTATTAGCGGTTGCGACCCACCTGACCGACTAAGAGGCCACCCTTTGGGTATAAAGTATGTACTCGGCGGCAGATCAGGGAAAAGATACCTCAAGAATAGAAAAGTAGGCAGCAAGCGCATAAGTCCAAAGAGGGATCTCAACAAAAAGTAATAACTCCTTGGGAAGCAGGGAGTCTGCCTGTGGAGGCGGTATAAGACCAAAATAAGACTTGTCTTATGGAGGCAACGGCCAATGAAACGGGAAGCCCTAAAGACGAATAAGACCGTCCCTGAATTGAGTTGTTGTTGGGAAGCCCCAACCTCAGCGAAGCAGGTT
>JASJDD010000150.1 GCA_030065735.1 Crocosphaera sp. | reverse complement strand
AAACAATATGAATCTCGTCTACAAGCCCTCAGACGCAGTGCAAGTAAGGCAAAAGAAAAAATGCAGCAGGACAAAGGAAATCGTCCCCTGCGTTGAGATCAATAGCCAAATTCATAACAGGTGATGACTATCCAAACACCAGAAACACCCTTCCCCATTTTTATTGTTGACAACTACCCTGTAATGAAAATGCCCAAACGTCTAACCGTACTAGAAGCGGTGCGTTTCAAGCAGGTGTGTCATCAATTTTTAGCTTCTGGTTCCCTCCCTAAACAGCTAATTTTAGACTTCAGGGAAACTGAATTTATGGACAGTAGCGGGGTGGGTGCTTTAGTCCATAATTTTAAGTCCGCTCAAAGCAAAAATGTTGCCCTTATCCTTTACCAAACTCCACCCCCTGTCATGGCAGTCTTATCCATGACGGGACTAGATGAGATTATCCCCATCACCGCTACCCTCGAAACAAAGCAGCCAACAACTCTTTCCATACAGCAGCCTCCCGAAACCCATCCTTCCGTTCGTTCCTGGGTTAAACGAGCCATAGATATTATAGGCGGTTTGGTAGGGTTGGGGATTACTGCTATTTTGTACATCCCTATCGCTATTACTATTAAACTAGACAGTCCTGGACCTATTTTTTTCCATCAAACTCGTTGTGGTTGGCTGGGAAAACGCTTTGAGATCATTAAATTTCGTTCCATGTGTGCCAATGCTGAAGCCCTAAAACAGAAAGTTCCCAACCAGGCGAAAGGGGCTATCTTTAAAAATACCCATGACCCCCGTATTACTAGAGTGGGGCGTTTTTTACGCCGTACCAGCTTAGACGAATTGCCTCAATTCTGGAATGTGCTAAAAGGAGAGATGAGTTTAGTGGGAACTCGTCCCCCAACCCCCGACGAAGTAGAACGCTACGAAGTCCCTCAATGGCAACGTCTCAATGTTAAACCCGGTATGACAGGAGAATGGCAAGTGTACGGGCGATCACGAATTACCAATTTTGAACAGGTGATTGAACTAGACTTAAGATATCAAAAAAATTGGAGTCATTGGTATGATCTTCAACTTATCTTTAAGACTGTGTTAATTTTATTTCATAAGAATAGTGGTGCAGTCTAATAATACAGGGAAGCAACATCAGTCTCTACTTAAGCCTTTTCAACTCACGGTTAAGACGGAAATTTCAGCCTTAGAAAAAATTTTAATTTGGTTTGAAACCATTGCTAAACCTTATTTACCCCCGAAAGTGTTATGGGAATGTAAACTCGCTTTATCGGAAGGGTTTACTAATACAGTCCTCTATGCACATGAAAATTTACCTTCAACGGTTCCCATTATTATTAATGTTAATTTTTATCGCACTTGGGTTGATATTCTCATCTGGAACCAAGGCCCGTTTTTTGATTTAAAAGCTAAATTAGCACAACTTAAACAACAAAAGATTCATCCTTTAGAACTAGAAAGCGATCGCGGACTTTTTTTTATGGATAAATTAACCGATGAATTAGACTATATTCGGGTTGACAATGATAGAAATTGTTTAAAAATGAAAAAGCGATTATCAATAGGCAATTAACCATTAATAGTTGCGCGAATTCAGAATCTGGTAACTAATCTAAGGAAAAGCTTGCCATGCTTGGCGAACTAAATCACTTAACCAACGACGTTGAACCCTATCCAACAAAGGATCATCTTTTAAGACTTCAGCCGTTAACTCATCCAATGATTGTCCCTGAGAACGTGCAAGATTAACCACTCCAGTAATGGCAACGGCGATCATTTCTTCATCAACTGGCTTAGTACGGAGGGCAAATATTTCTTCTGGACTCGCTGGAATGGGATAATGCATAAGGTTATGATGAATTGTCTGAATCAATCACAAAATGTAAACTTTTTTAAAGTGTCCCTCAGAATACAGTAACGGAAAGTCTAACTTACTTTCAACCTAATGCAATCTGTACTTTTGTTTAATTTTGCTTTTCTTAACATATCGCAATGAAGGAAATTACCTATCTAGAAATTCCCAACCCCAACACCGATGAGGTACGTCAGTGGTTACAAAAGGATTGGACTCCCCTAACAGGCAAAAAAAAGACTACACCAGATGGGGTTCGTTTACAAGTTATTTCTGAAGTTTCCCCATCGTCAGCAGGGGAGGCAGAATTATCCATCTTTGTCTGGTCAGTACAACGAACGACTTACCTGAAAATTTTTCGTTGGGGGAATCAACCCTTTCCCTCCCAAGCAAAGGTCTGTAGTCACTTGGAAGATGAGATTAGAAAGGCATTTCCTCAGCAATATCCTCAATTGCCAGAGTTAAAGCCTTCTGCTTCTTCAATTTTTGAGGCTTTAGAACCTTATTATCCCAAAACAGTTCATTTCTTCCGTAAAATGCCCCAAGGAAACACCGATTTACAACGGGTTTATTGGTGGGAAAAACGATGGCGAGAAGGGGTCAAAAATCCCCAAGAACCTAAACAAGTGATTTTTCAACAAAATCAGCCTTGTGAACCTTCGACCATTAGTTATGACCTAATCTATGTTGGCGGGGCTTTAGGGGTCATTCACGCTGCGGTAATGGCACAATTAGGCTATCGGGTTCTACTGATAGAACGGTTAGTGTTTGGACGCATGAACCGTGAGTGGAATATTTCTCGTTCTGAATTTCAAAGTTTGATTGATTTGGGGTTATTTACATCTGCTGAATTTGAATCCATTATTGCTAAAGAATATCTGGATGGATTTAATAAGTTTTTTGATGGGAATAATCCTCCTCATTTAAAAGCAGATGTTTTACATACACCGAAGGTTTTAAATATTGCCATTGATACAACTAAATTTCTTAAATTATGTGGGGATAAATTAAAACAGGCAGGAGGAGAAATTTGGGAGAGAACGGAATTTATTAAAGGTAAGATCGATCCAAAAGGGGTAACGGTTAGCTTAGTTAATTTAAACACAACAGAAACGAAAGAAGTTAGAGGACGTTTATTAATTGATGCCATGGGAACCGCATCTCCTATTGCTTGGCAACTAAATGGAACTCGAACATTTGATAGTGTTTGTCCTACGGTTGGAGCAATTATTGAAGGGATTGATTTTGACGTTTGGGATAATCAATATGGAGATGTTTTAAATTCTCATGGTGATATTTCTCGCGGTCGACAATTAATCTGGGAGTTGTTTCCAGCAGAAGGAGATGAGTTAACGTTTTATCTATTTCATTATCATCAAGTTCATCCGAATAACCCTGGTTCTTTATTGGAAATGTATGAAGATTTCTTCAATATTTTGCCAGAGTATCGTCGTTGTGATTTGGAAAAATTGACCTGGAAAAAGCCGACTTTTGGTTATATTCCTGGTCATTTTAGTGTTAGTAAAGGCGATCGCAAGATAGCTTTTGATCGACTGTTAGCCATTGGAGATGCAGCATCTTTACAATCTCCACTCATTTTCACAGGTTTTGGCTCTTTAGTGCGTAATTTGGATAAATTAACCTATTTATTGAATTTTTGTCTAAAACATGATTTACTCAAGGCAGAGAATTTAAACCAAATTCGGGCTTATCAAAGTAATGTGGCGGTTACTTGGCTATTTTCTAAGGGAATGATGGTTCCTACGGGTAAAATCTTGCCACCACAGCGTATTAATTCCATGTTAAATACCTTTTTTGGTTTGTTGGCTGACTCTCCCCCAGAAGTGGCTGATACCTTTATCAAAGATAAGACGACTTGGTTAATGTTTACTCGACTCGCTTTAAAAGCTGCGAGAAAAAATCCTGCTTTATTACTGTGGATATGGGAAATGGCTGGAAATAAGGACTTAATTCGTTGGTTAGGGTCTTATTTTGAGTTTACAGCCGATAGTTTTAAAAATTTACTCTTTGCTTCCTGGTTTACCCAACTATTAAAACAACTTCCTGATGGGTTACAACAGCGATATCCTTCTCTCTGGTTACGGTTGCTGAGTTTTCAGAGGAGTTTGACTACCTCTCGTTAAGTTAAACTTATATAATTAGAAGGATCAGCAACAAAATACAAATCAGTTACATTCCTTTACCTAACTTTATGTGTGAGAATTATTATCAATAGTTAACGAGTTTACTGGGTTATGGTATGATGGAGAGGATTAAAAATCTGTAGCCAGTATGTCTAAAATTAGAAAAGGGCTAAGTATTCCCATTGTGTCGTTGTTACTTACTTAGCGATCGCTCTACAGAAGGCTATAACAACTCAATTTATGGTTAGAATTTTGAGCAAATGTACTAAAAAAAAGGGGATTGTAACACTGACCTTGACAAAATATCGATTATATGCAACATAGGGTAGCATTCAGTATTTTATCCATTGATTTTTGATACGGTTGGTGATCATTATCAATTGATGTATGTTGGTTGGCAAAATAGACGAAGATATCATGGTTGTGTTTTACATTTAGATATTAAAAATAGCAAAATTTGGATACAATATGATGGTACTGAGGTGGAAATAGCTAATGAATTAGTTGCATTGGGTGTTCCTAAAGAAGATATTGTTTTAGCTTTTCATGAACCTTTAGTTAGAGAATATACAGGGTTTGCGGTGGGTTAATTTTATTAGAGAAGGCTATAATGATGAAATAGGTGGTAATTTGAATTAATAATTATGAAAAATCAGTCCACAAATACAAAGTGGCAATATCTTGAAGCAAGACCTAATTCTTGGCGAAAGCAGCTTTATATAAAGGGAACAAGAATCAAAGCATCTGTTATCTATTCTGATATGATCGTTAATGAGATGACTGAAGCGGATGCTCTTTATAACTGGGACTTGTCGTTAGAAGCTATTCACGAAATTATAGAATATTGTCAAACCCATCAAAAGCTTCTCCAAGCTGAAGCAGTGGAAGAACGTCGTCGTTTAGAAGCAAAAGGAGTTATGATTGAGCCTAAGATTGTTACTGGATGAAGATTGTCAAGCTAAAGTTTTAGTGAAAATGTTAGAGAATATGAGCCATAATGTGATAACTGTAAATGAGATAGGATTACAGGGTATGGCTGATGATGTGGTTTTTGATTATGCTAGAAAAAATAATCGTGTTTTAATGACATATAATTGTGATGATTATGAAAAGTTACACGAAATCAATCAAACTCATTCGGGAATTTTAGGCATTTATAAAAATAATAATCCTGCTAGAGATATGAACTATAAAGCTATCCTTAAAGCTATAGGCAACCTAGAATGTTCATTAATTCCTTTGGCTAATCAATTCATTTCTTTGAATCATTGGAATTACTAATCTTTTCGGTGTCAGTTCTCGAAAGAAAAGATTTTTATCTGCGATCGCTGATCTCTAAATCCCTCACGGTGAGCCTTTTCCAACTCTTGTCACCCCGTCAAGTCTAAAACCCCGCCTTTGAAGGACGTTCGGCGAAGACTTCGGCGTGAGCTCAGTCGAACGCTCAGTCGAGCCGCGAATAGTTTTTGAGACGGAACTTCACACTTCTGTGCGATAGCGCCGGAACGTAGTGAGGAACTTCTGACTTCGTTAATGAATATCCCACCAACCAAACGCTGGACCAATAAAACGCACTGTTACCCAAACAGCGACCATAATACCGATACCAATCCAAGCTCCTCGCGTTGTCCATTGATAGAAAACATCAGCTTGACGCTTTGAGATGGGGACCCAAGGTAAAATACGTTCCTCTTGACCGTACTGTTCTCCTAAAGCTTCTTTACGGCGTTTTGCTTCACCCATATATGACTCTACAACTCATCATTATCTAATCATAACCGTTGACGGGAAATCTTAAAAACATTGTCTAGTTCATTCCCTGATGACCCTTCTCGTCGTAGCATAGATCATGAAACTCCACAATGACTAATTTTGTCCTTAACTAACTCATAAAATCGATCATAATGACTCAAGCTAATTCTAATTTAAGTGTTGATGATGCCCTCAAAATTCTCAAAGATTATAGTTGTCTTCAGATTAAAATTGTGGATTTTGAAGCGGATAAACATAAGTTACGTCAAGCAATAAAAATTGTTTCAAATTCATGTGAAACCGAAAATATTGGTATTTGTGCCGATAATTTTCAGGAAGGATTTGCCACCCTCAAAAGTTACCTGAAAGCTTTGGGATTATCTGAAAATTTAGAAAAATCGGCTACAGCACCTCAGCGAACCCCTGTCTATATTAAATTTAATACAGAAACCATGTCCTATTATGTGGATTGTTATACAGGAAGTTATCGGGGGGTTTTAATTTCTTGTCAGTCTGATAACCATAACTTAGTGGGAACCTATGGTCATTTTCCCCTCAATTTATTTGAATAATTCTTGTCTATTCATCTATCATCGCCAAGTTTTATGATCGAGAAATTTGGTATCATAGAAAAAAAATGATTATTCGTTAATTTCACATCGAAAACATGGGAGAAACCATTACCTTATTATCGAAGCGAGAAATTGAAAAAATGCGTCGGGCCGGACGTTTAGCAGCCCAACTCTTAGACCATTTAGCCCCTATGGTTAAACCAGGGGTTAGTACCTTAGAAATTAATGATGAAGCAGAAAAATGGACTCAGTCCCACGGTGCAACCAGCGCGCCTTTAGGCTATCATGGTTTCCCTAAATCGATTTGTACCAGTGTTAATCATGTGGTTTGTCATGGTATTCCCAATGCTAAACAAATCCTCAGGGAAGGAGATATTATTAACATTGATGTCACCCCTATTTTAGATGGTTATCACGGAGATACTTCAAGAACTTTTTTTGTGGGAACCCCTTCTCCGGTGGCTAAAAGATTGGTAGAAGTGACCGAAAAATGTTTAATGGAAGCAATTCAAACCGTTAAACCAGGGTCAAGAATTGGGGATATTGGGGCTGCTATTCAAGAATGTGCCGAACCTCAAGGGTTTTCTGTGGTCAGAGATTTTGTTGGCCACGGTGTGAGTAATGTCTTCCATACCGCCCCCCAAGTCCCCCATTACGGTAAACGAGGGAAGGGCAAAAAGTTACGGCCAGGGATGGTATTCACCATTGAACCGATGATTAACGAAGGTACCTGGGAAGCAGTTATTTTAAAGGATGGTTGGACTGCCATAACTAAAGATGGTAAGTTATCCGCACAGTTTGAACATACCATTGCTGTTACCGAAACAGGAGTAGAAATTTTAACCCTTTTAGATTAAAAATGTTGCAATATAACACAGCTTTTGTGGCGTTAGGAACGACTAATTTTGAATTAGTGGTCAATTTTTACAGTCAATTGTTATCCCAACAACCCCATCTCTATCAACCAAAACGTTATGCTCAATTTGACTTATTGGGGTTACGGTTGGGGATTTTTCAGCCTCAACTTAGCCATGAGAAAGAGTTTGATCACTCACTACAAAGTGGCTTCAGTTTGTGTTTAGAAGTAGAAAATTTAGAAGCAGCCATCGCCTTTTTAACTAATCTGGGTTATCCTCCTCACAGAAAGATTAATGTTGCTTCTCATGGTCAAGAAATTTATGTTTATGACCCTGATGGTAATCGTTTAATTTTACATCAATCATCGTGATAATTACCGAGGTAGAATATCATTTTTATGAAGTCCTGTAGGTTCCATATCAATTAATTCTCCATCAACCAATTCATAGCGAGGGAAGTCACCATATTGATTAATAAAAGCTTCTAAAGTAAGAAATTGAGAGGAAGTTACCATGATAAATAGCACTCATACAGATTATAAAAAAGTGTTTCATTTATAAACTTTGTCTTTTCTTTTCTAAATATTCTTTAACCAACTCTGCTAACTTTTCAACTTCAGATTTTCCTTCTAATGCACATAAACCAGCAAATGCTTTTCTTTCCTCTGGTGTTAAATAATTAGATGAACTAGCCTTTTTTGAGGAAACATTAGATTGTTGAGGCGGTTTAACTTCAAAAAGTTTTTCCACATCCTCTTTTAAATTATTTAACTGACCTAAAAATTCATTGTTAAAACTCATTTAAAATTTTCCCTCTATTTTCTCCATTATGGACATTATACATTAATATTGGTAATTTTATGATTTAAACTTTTATGAAAAATAGAAACAGCATTTCTACTTAAATAAACCTAAAATGTTATAACAAAGAAAGTTAATGTAAATTTCTGAGTTCTGACTGCTGATTTCTAACTCCTGACTTCTATTTTAAGTTCATTGTCACCTACATATTTAATTATGATTACAGTTCTTCACTTTTCTGATATTCATCTCGGTAGCGGATTTTCTCACGGAAAAGTTAACCCCAAAACCGGTTTAAACACCCGTTTAGAAGACTTTATTAACTGTTTAAGTTTATGTATTGATCGCGCTATTAATGAACCAGTAGACCTCGTTTTATTTGGGGGTGATGCCTTTCCTGATGCGACTCCGCCTCCTTATATTCAAGAAGCTTTCGCTGCTCAATTTCGACGCTTAGCAGATGCGAATATTCCCACTATTTTATTAGTAGGAAATCATGATCAACATTCTCAAGGAAATGGGGGCGCAAGTTTATGTATTTATCGCACTTTAGCGGTTCCTGGTTTCATTGTTGGAGATAACTTAATTACCCATAAAATAAGCACTAAAAATGGTGAAGTCCAAGTGATAACTTTACCTTGGTTAACTCGCTCTTCTCTATTAACAAAATCAAAAACAGAAGGATTATCTTTAGATGAAATTAATCAGTTATTAATTAAAGCTTTAGAACCTGTTTTAGAAGAAGAAATCAGAAAATTAGATCCTAATGTTCCTACAATTTTATTAGGTCATTTAATGGTGAATCGTGCCAGATTTGGGGCAGAACAATTTTTAGCAGTGGGAAGAGGTTTTACCATTCCTATTTCCTTATTAATTCGTCCTGAATTTGATTATGTTGCCTTAGGCCATGTCCATAAACATCAAAATCTCAATCCGAATAATAATCCACCTGTGATTTATCCAGGGAGTATAGAAAGGGTTGATTTTAGTGAAGAAAAAGAAGACAAAGGCTACATTATAATTAATCTCAAAAAAGGAGAAGTTAATTGGAATTTTTGTTCTTTACCTGCTCGTCCTTTTCTGACCATAAAAGTTGATATTTCTCAAGTAGATGATCCCCAAGCTAAGTTAATTAAAGCTATTCAAAAAAAGACCATTGAAAATGCAGTTGTAAGAGTTAATTATCAGATTCGTTCTGAACAATTAGAACTAATTAATAATCCTGTGATTCATGAAGCTTTAAAAGCTGCCCATAGTTATACCATTCGTCCTGAGATTATTAGTCAATTATCCCGTTCTCGTCTACCAGAATTAGGAATCGGAAAAAGTTTAGATCCCATCGAAGCTTTGAAAACTTATCTTGATAATCGAGAGGACATTAAGGACATTAGAGATGATATGTTAGAGGCAGCAAAATTATTATTAAATGAAGGATGATCGAAAATAATTGGGTCTAAAACCCCGCCTTTTAATAGCAGTTTTCAATTGGGTGTATCAATATTTCGGTTAAGTGAGTGGGGGAAGTGTGGGATGGGTGGGGTTAACGAAGTCAAGAGGAGAGCTTGTTAAACTTAAGGGGTTCAACAGCAGCCATCTTTGCTGATGAGGTTTTGGAGGAGGTGGTAGGGGAAGTTGAGGGTTCTTGTATGACTTCTGGGTTGAATCGATAACCTACATTGCGGACTGTTTGAATTAAACTGGGTTGACGGGGATCGGTCTCAATTTTCTTGCGTAGAGACAAAACATGGGTATCGATGGTACGGGGATTATCGATCGCTTCTGGCCAAGCCCGTTGCAGCAATTCTGCGCGACTCAAAGGGTTGCCTTCAGCTTGGGCTAGGACATACAATAAGCTGAATTCTTGAGGGGTTAAATCCACGAAGTCTCCCCGAAACTGGACTCGACGTTGTACTAGATCAATTTTTAGATCACCATAATCGAGAAACAATGGAGCAGAAGCCACACGCACCCGTCTGATTAAGGCTTCAACCCTAGCCATAAATTCTTGCATTCCAAAGGGTTTGGTGAGATAGTCATCAGCCCCTGCATTTAATCCTTTGACAATATCTTTTTCTGTGTCATTGGCTGATAAAATGAGAATCATGGATTGCCGTTGTTGATGAAGCCACCGGCACAATTCCAGGGGATCTCCGTCAGATAGATCAGCGTCAAGGATCACTAAGGTGGGTTGGCGACGGCTAAAGACACTGCGAGCTTGTTGTAGATTGGCGCATTGTTGGGCAGTGTAGCCTGCTTGTTGCAAATGCCAACCTAATAATGAGCGTAGATGAGGATTTCCCTCAACAATAGCGGTATAAATTAGACTCACCTTAGTTTTTGTCCTTCTAGTTTGATAGTCCTTAGCGTAGCAAACGTATTGTCAAGAATTTGTAACATTGGCTACGGTGCTTTGGGGCATTTCCTAAGAAAATCTTAAAATTTACAGGACTATCTCTTGTGTGGTTATTGAACCGAGTACGGTTTTCAAATGAATGGGACAGAGATAGAATGTAAAGTACCGAACTGGTAGGATTTTCTTAAATTTTTGCTCCGTCTAACATTGTAGCTTGTTTTTCTGTCAATGATTCATTAAAATCAAGGCATTTATTTTTTATCAACATCTCTTTCAGTCATTCCCATTCATTGATTATGCTGCAACACCCCTTGGCAATCCGTTATTACCAAAACCTTACGGACGGCATGGTAGAATTATGGAACCGAGGCCGTCGCTTTGATGAAATCCAGTCTTACATGGACGGGTACATTGCTTGTCTGCGTCAGGTAAACGTTTTAGAACCCTATTTAATTCATCGTTTGGAAGAGGATGCCTGGCGTTTTTTCCGCGATCCTTCTAATTTTGAATTACCTGCTTTAGAACCTGAAACCGATTATTATTAATCGTAATCTTAATTGTATTTTTCTCAATATGTTAATTGAAGCAGACTTCAGCCCGCTTGTGCGGGCTGATTTTTTTAACAAAAATGTCAAAAGAAGTCCCCACCTAAAAATACTATGTAGAATATGTCTATGACTCTAACCCTCAATTATTGTTACCGAATCTACCCTGATAGTAAACAACAGGCAATGTTATGTGAATGGCTAGAAATTTGTCGCCAATCCTATAACTATGCTTTGCGTGAGCTAAAAGATTGGATT
>JASJDD010000149.1 GCA_030065735.1 Crocosphaera sp. | reverse complement strand
GTATTGCGGGCCCATTCAGAAGCCATTAACCTGGAATTTAAAGAACCCTTTTCTGTGACTCAAGCAAGAGAAATTATTGCTAACTCTCCAGGAGTTCAACTGTTGGAAGATTGGCAGAAAAATTACTTTCCTATGCCTATAGATGCTTCAGGAAAAGATGATGTTCTCGTGGGAAGAATTCGTCAAGATATTTCTCATGCCAATGGTTTGGAATTATGGATTTGTGGGGATCAAATTCGTAAAGGTGCAGCTTTAAATGCCGTGCAAATTGCTGAATTATTAATGGAAAAAAGTTGGTTAAATAAAACCCAATCACCCTTAAAAGTTTAATAAAAACTCTTAAGCTAAATGAGGGATAAACTAAACCTGTAACTGATAAACAAGGGAATGAGTGAGCAAACTTTTGGCAAGGTGATTACCGCAATGGTAACACCATTCGATAAAGAAGGAAATGTTAACTATGAAATGGCAGAAAAATTAGCCATTCATTTAGTTAATAATGGGAGTGATGGATTATTAGTTTGTGGGACGACAGGAGAGTCTCCTACCCTGAGTTGGTCAGAAAAATGCCAATTGTTTAAAGTGGTTAAAAAAGCGGTCGGAAATAAGGCTAAAGTATTAGCAGGAACAGGAGGAAATTCAACTAAACAGGCCATTGAAATGACCCAACAAGCAGCAAAAATGGGCTTAGATGGTTCCCTGCAAGTGGTTCCTTACTATAATAAACCTCCCCAAGAAGGATTATACGAACATTTCAAAAAAATTGCTGAAACGGTAGGCGATTTTCCCATAATGTTGTATAATATACCTGGGCGTACTGGGCAAAATATGTTCCCAGAAACCGTCGCTAAACTAGCAGAAATTGATAACATTGTTGCTATAAAAGAAGCTAGTGGAAATTTAGAACAAGCTTGTAGAATTCGTCGAATGACTGATAGTTCTTTTTTGATTTATGCAGGAGATGACTTTTTAACGTTACCATTATTAACCGTAGGAGGTGTAGGCGTTGTTAGTGTTGCCAGTCATTTAGTCGGCTTACAAATACAAGAAATGATTAAAGCTTATAATAATCAGCAAGGCAGTCAAGCAAGTGAAATTAATGTGAAACTTTTTTCCTTATTTAAAGTCTTATTTTGTACCACTAACCCTATCCCCATCAAAGCAGCTTTAAACTTGCAAGGGTGGGAAGTAGGAGGGGTAAGATTACCCTTGGTAGACATTTCTCAAACATTGAAACAAGAGGTTAAATTGGTCTTAGAAGAATTATCGTTGATAGTAAGTAAATAAACCGAATAAAATTGATATAAATAATGATTTAATCAGCAGAACAGTCTGAGCAAACAACTCGTTAGTTGTTCTTGAGAGTTTTTATTATTAAAAATTTCAGCTTTTTTCACAAACTAGAATCACGAACAAACCACTTAATGATTAAGGAGGAAAATGAGTCAAACTAAACAACAACCTAGCCTAAAAATTATCCCCTTGGGGGGACTTCACGAAATCGGCAAAAACACTTGCATATTAGAGTACAATGACGAGATTATTCTCATAGACGCTGGTATTGCCTTTCCCACCGATGAAATGCACGGAGTCAATATTGTCCTGCCTGACATGACCTATCTACGAGAAAACCGTCATAAAATTAAAGGAATGATTGCGACTCACGGTCATGAGGATCATATTGGGGGTATTCCCTATCATTTGAAGCAATTTGACATTCCCAAGATTTATGGACCCAAATTAGCCATAGCCTTACTCAGAGATAAATTAGACGAAGCAGGGGTCAGCGATCGCACAAAATTACAAACCGTCAGTCCCAGGGAAATGGTCAGGGTTAGCCCTTCCTTTTTAGTCGAATTCATCCGCAACACCCATTCTATTGCCGATAGCTTCACATTAGCCATTCATACACCTTTAGGGGTTGTCATCCACACGGGAGACTTTAAAGTTGATCATACCCCCGTAGATGGAGAATATTTCGACTTCCAAAAATTAGCGGAACATGGGGAAAAAGGAGTCCTCTGCTTACTGAGTGATTCAACCAATGCTGAAGTTTCTGGAAGTACCCCCTCAGAAAGTTCAGTCTATCCTAACTTAGATCGCATTATTGCCCAAGCGGAAGCACGGTTAATGATCACCACCTTCGCCTCTTCGGTGCATCGGGTCAATATTATCTTACAATTGGCGCAAAAACATAAGCGGAAAGTAGCGGTGGTGGGACGTTCCATGTTAAATGTCATCGCCCATGCTAGGGAATTAGGTTATATTAAATGTCCTGAGGATATCTTTATTTCCCTCAAAGCGGCCAATAACTTACCCGATGAGCAAGTCTTAATTTTAACCACCGGGTCACAAGGGGAACCCCTAGCAGCTTTAACCCGCATTTCCAGAGGGTCACACCGTCATCTGAAAGTCCGTCCAGGGGATACCATTGTCTTTTCTGCTAACCCCATTCCAGGGAACACCATTTCCGTCGTCAATACAATTGATCGCCTGATGATGCAAGGGGCCAAGGTCATTTATGGCCGTCAACATGGGATTCATGTTTCTGGTCATGGTTGCCAAGAAGACCATAAACTGATGTTAGCCTTAACTCGACCTAAATTCTTTGTTCCTGTGCATGGAGAACACCGAATGCTCGTTAAACACGCGGAGACAGCTTATAAAATGGGAGTCCCCGCAGAGAACATCGTTATTATCAACAACGGTGACATTGTGGAAGTTTCCGAACAAAGTATTGCCGTGGCAGGTAAAGTCCCCTCAGGGATCGAATTAGTGGATCAAGCCGGTGTGGTTCATGAACACGTGATGCAAGATCGCCAACAACTGGCCCAAGATGGGGTGGTGACGGTGGCTGCCCCCATTAGTTGGGAAGGAAAATTAATGACACCTCCTCAAGTTGACTTACGGGGTGTCGTCAGCAAAGTCGAACCGTCTTTACTCAAACAACTGATTATTCGGGCGATCGAGAATATTTTAGAGAACCGTTGGGATGAATTTGCCTCCAGCGATCGCAGTAGAGAGGTTGACTGGTCTTACTTACAAGAAGAAATTGAAAACACCTTACAAAGATTGGTCAAACGGGAATTACGCAGCTATCCTTTAGTCATCTTTATGCTACAAACCCCAGACAGTCCACCTAGCAGGCCTGAACCCACCACCAACCGTAAAGTCTATCGTCGTCGTCGTCCTACAGCTTCCACGGCTTCTTAATCTCACCCTTTATACCTATTTTAGTAGGGATCAACAGCCGTTGATCCCTATTGTTGTCACATCCTGCCACGCTAACTGTTAGCGCAGTATAACCTTATGTTAGCGTACCTCTCTAGAAGTGTTATTTATAAGGCATTATTTAATCTTTCGATCCTCGTTTTCCCACCACTTTTCTTAATGTTAGAATAATGGTGGCTACTAGAAATCACATTACAATAAATCAATATTTATCTAGAAGTATTACAAGTATCTTATTCTTTTGGGTTTTGTGTAGGATAATTGAGGTGATATAAAGTCTTAATTTTCAAGAGAGTAATAAGGAGACAAGAACATGACTATTGATTCGATTTTAGAAACCCTTGAACTGTATCATGCTCCCTCTCATGTTCCTAAACTGAATACTGCTCTATTGTTGGCAAGTAACGAGAAAGAAAATCGAGAACTTAGGGACTTTCTTTATGCTGAACGGAATCCTAATCTACTGAAAGGGCAAAAAATCGCAGTGATGGCAACTGACGGTGTGGAAGAATTAGAAATAACTATTCCACTACAGTATTTCCGTGATCTTGGGGCAACAACACATTTAATCTCTCCATCCTATCAACCATTACCTCGTAATCTAGGTGTAGAATATCCACCCATACGTGAAACACATATTCTAACTGTTCGTTTTATGGAAAATGCTGGATGGGCTGAAATTGATCGCTATCTGAATGAAGTCCAAGCGGATGATTATGATGCACTATTGATAGCTGGTGGAGCCTGGAATCCTGATAACTTACGGGTAGATAAAGACGCTCTACGGATTGCTAGTAATATGTACAAAGCCGGTAAACCAGTAGCTGCTATCTGCCACGGACCATTAGTGTTAGTAAATGCCGAACTGCTTAAGGGGAAAAAGGCAACATCTTTCTGGAATGTGATGAAAGATTTAGAAAATGCTGGTGCTACAGTAATTGACCAGTCAGTTGTAGTGGACGGGAATTTGATGACTAGCCGTTATCCCTATGATCTACCACATTTGCTTCACGAAATTATCAAACAACTCAAACCAGAAAGATTTGTTGGCCAATACGAGATGTTGACAACATCTACTTTTCAATAGGTCCTCACCCAATGGGTTTTGGCTTTACTTATCTGTTTTCTTTTTTTTCTCTTATTAGAGACTTAGCCGAAGCTAATGGGGTTTGATGTTTAGCTTAGTTTCAGCCGTTAAATCAAAAATTGTCATGGTAGAGCGTCAACTTTAGCGTAGATTTGTATGGGGGAAGTTCAGCCACAACAGAAATTTTGGCTTTAACCAAGCAGTATTGTGATTTAACCTTTCTAGCGATTGATAAATGGAGAGATGCTGAGAAACAATATCAGGCCAATTATGATATTGTCTAACGTAATTTTGTGCATTTTTCGATATTTCTTCTAACTTTTCAGGAGAATTAAGAGCTATCTGTAAACAGTTAACACAAGAATTAAGGTTGCCTTTTTTAAACAATAACCCTCGATTATGTCCAATTAATTGTCGATGGGGGGCAATATTGCTGGCAACCACAGGGACTCCTTCTTGCATCGCTTCTAGCAACACCAGGGGTAATCCTTCCAAATCAGAGGGTAAAACAAATAAACCAGCTTCTCCTACAATTTCTGATAACAATCTCCCTTTAATTTCTCCTGTAAAACAAATATTAGGATTGCCTTTAGCAGCTTGTTTTAATTGGAGATAATAATCTTCTGTATCACTATGGCTTCCTGCTAATACCAGTTTCCAGCCTTTAGGTTGTAAAGCTTGAAAGGCTTGAATTAGCAAATCAGGGCGTTTTTCAGGAACTAATCTACCTAAAAACAAAATATATTTTTTCGGTTCTAATGATAAAGATTTTAAATAGACTTGTTGTGAATCATAAGGAAGATAAGGACTAGGAGCAGTGGGAATATAATGAGTAGGTTGGTTATAGGTTTGCTGAAAATATTGCCCAAGGGATTGAGAAACCACAATGATATCATCAGCCCAGATAACGGCCATTTTTTCCCCGAAACGAATGATACGAGAGGACAGTTTCCCCCATTTTGCCCGTTGCCAATCTAATCCATGACAAGTGACGATAATTTTAGCATTAGTGAATAATTTACCCAGCCAACACCATAAAGCAGGACCTAGGGCATGAATATGGATGATGTCATAATTGCCAAAAATAGCAATTATCATCCCTAACAGAGAGTTAATCAGAGCATCACCTCCTTTAAGGGATAAAGAAGGTAGGGAAATAATCCTGACACCTTGAGAGTAACTAATTTTATTCCATAAGTGAGTGTAACTCGATCGAGCATATAAATCTACTTCATAGCCTTGCTGGACAATTTTTGGATAGACTTGTTGGCAATAACGTTCGATTCCCCCCTGTTGAGCTGGCAAACCCTTCACACCAATAACCGCTATCCTACCTTTACTCATGAATATTATCCCAATAATCTCTTAAGTAAATTTCCTTAATAACCTATTTAGAGTTTCATTCTAACCAAGAATTAAGAGCTGGATGTTATCTTTCATGTATAACTTGTGTTAGTTTTGCCTTGACACTCTCCTGATTCCGCTACGCTAAAATCAGGAGATTCTTTCCTCACAGACTCTTATCTAGCCAATCAGAAATTGACCCCGATAGAACGTCTCCGAAAGCATTTTGAGGTGTGATCCAAGGCGAGGTTCCCTCGCCATTGGAAAGCGCACCTACTGTTGCGCTACATCTCCCACTTGAAAGATGGGAGCTTTGCGCTGCCCGTGTTTTCCTGTAATTTTTGCTGCCAGCGAGTCCACATCTGTTGATAAACTTCGGTAATTACCGTTTTTGCTTGATAAGGATGGGCTGTCTTAACACAAGCATCACTGGGATAATCATCAGGGTTTGATAACACTTTGCGCCAACTTTGGGCCATCGCTTCTGGTGTTCTGGTTTCACAAACAAGGCCACTGTTTGGGGTCAGGAGTTTAGGGGTTTCCCCGCAAGATGTGGTAATGACAGGGGTTCCAGAGGATAAAGCTTCGAGGACAACTATGGGCAACCCTTCGTAAACACTGGTAAGGACAAAAGCACTGGCTATTCGTTGTAAGGTGGCTAGTTTATCTTGGTTAACAGAACCCAGTAAGGTCACTTGTTGATTGAGTTGACATTGATTAATTTCTGCTTTTACTTGGGGGGTTAATTCACCTTCTCCTGCAATGAGAAGGTGGACATTGGTATTATTTAAAGCTTGTAGGGAACGAATTAATAATAAGGGATCTTTTTGGGGGTGTAGTCGTCCAGCAAATAGGAGAAACTGGGTAGTTAAAGGTAGGTTAAGCTCTTGGGCCAATTGTTGTCTTTGTTGTTTTTTTTGTTGGGGAGTTAAAGGAGAAAAAATATTTCCATCTACTGCATTTTTAATGGTCATAATTTTACTGGCCAGTGTCGGGTATTGTTCTTGATAGAATTGGGTAGTTTCACTATTACAAGATAAAATTTGGTCAAATTGTGGGATCACGGTTTTTTCTAAAGTAAAATATGCCCAAGGAAAGTATTGCCAAAGAATGGCTTTTTTGTTTGTTTTATTGTCCATTTGTTGACGAATATCGTTATGAAGAAATAAAGTTTTTTCTCCTTGCCAATTCTTGGTCATTAGAGTTGGTTCAAGACGATGAAAATGAAAAAAATCAGAGGTAAAAATTTTTCCCCACAAAGCTGTTGTGTATTTAATACTTGTAGGAATTAATCCCCGAACATCATCATTGGGTAAATAAAATAAGGGCATAAACTTAATGATTTTTCCGACAAATTCTTTTTCTTCCCAACGCCCAATTTTTTCACGCTCATTTCCAGTTCCAATTAACTTTACTTCAAACGCTTCTGGGGCATATTTAAGAAATGATCGAATAATGGTTTGAATACCACCAATACTACTATTCCAAGGGTTAAATTGATAGCAAATGGTTAAACTAGGTTTTTTCATACTTGTTGATCTTAAAAGATTGATAGGAAATAACTGATAAATTGTCAAGTTGAATCATACCATATTATTACTGAGTATCAAAAAAGCTCAAAATAAAATATTTTTTATTTCAGGGAATTCTCTTAATTATTTTCTATTAATTCAATAATTGATGATTTTAAATATTTACGAAATTGTATTGATAAAGAATAAAAAACTATAAAAATTAGTTAGATATCAGTGCTTTTACTGTTGGCATTTTTTAAGACAAAAAAATACGATAAAAGTATTGCACCTATAGCTATTTTCACAAATAAAAATCTTTTTAATAAATCAAGATTGTTAAATTTTACTTCTTTTGGGGAGGATTTTAGCCTCTTAATAACTTGGTTTATAGGATTTTTGTGGCTATTTATAATAATATTGAATCTGAAAATGTTAACCGAAACACCTGTAATTTCTCCCAAGTCACAAGACATTTTAAATTTTCATAATAGTAGTTTTACGGAAGATCCCTTTTCCTTAGAGTATCAGAACAATAATCACTTAACAGCAATCGATATCGATGACTATTTAGAAACACAAAAAATAGATTCTAAAACACAAAAAAATAGAGAAAATTCTCTTGAAACTTTTCAAGATTTTAGTCATGAAGATTCTGTACAATTTGATGAAAGCAACCCTTTTTTAGATCCCCTCACGGGAATCGATGAAACCCAACCTGTAGCATCAGAAATTAGCCCCATAGATGACGGTTGGAAACCCCTTTATGAACCAGGAGTTGGGGGTTGGTTAACCTCTTTTGCCATTAGTCCCCACGACTCTGATATTATCATTGCTGGGGGTGATATGTTAGGGGTTGCTTACTCCCATGATGGAGGAAAGAGTTGGTTAGGGGGTGAAGGATTAAAGAGTTGGGAAATTGAAGAAATTACCTTTGATCCTAACGAGTCCAATAAGATTTGGTTAGCGACAAAATCGGGACCTTATTTATCCCTTGATCAAGGACAAACTTGGATCGAAAAACGCAATGGTCTTCCTAATTTTCAATGGGGTCAATATGTAGCTCCTATTCAAGAAATTTTGATTAATCCTAATGATAGCAATCATTTATTAGCTTTTACAGGTCATCAACGTATTGATCAAGCTTCGGAGAGTTATTTAGGAGAAGTTTATCAAAGTTTAGACAATGGAGAAAACTGGAAATTTTTATCACAAATTGGCTCAGGTATTGAAAACAATATTTATGATGTTGATTTTTCTGCCAATAATTTTAACCAACTCTTTGCTACCACAGATGAAGGGTTATTTAGGAGTATTAATGGGGGACAAAGTTGGTCTCAAGTTGGGCTGAGTTTGCCCACAGGAGATAAACAATCTTTAACCACTCATGCAACGGAATCTAATACCTTATTAATCACTGTTAATGGCCAAGGAATTTATCGATCTACAGATGGGGGCAACACTTTTTCTACGGTTAATAGCGGTTTAAATACCAGTAATATTAGTCAAACCTATTTCGATCAAATTCAGTTTGCTGATAGTGACCCTAATATTGCCTTTGTTGGAGAATGGAGTAAAGCAGGAAATTATATCAGTGAAGATGGAGGAGTCACCTGGAATAAACTCGAAGGGTATGATAATAGTGCTTATTCCATGCAAAACAAGTATTTTAGGGCTTTTGCGATTGACCCCAATAATGCTCAAAAAATTATAGGAGGTACAGGAGAAGGAATCTGGTTAAGCGAGGATTTAGGCAATAGTTGGACAGATGTATCGAGTACAGAAATCACTGAAAATCATTGGCGAGGGAATGGCTATTCAGGGTTAGTTGTTCGTAATTTTCGCTGGGATCATTTCCATACCAATCAATCATTTATTGCAGCCATGGACTCAGGAAAATGGATAAGTCGAGATGATTTGAATAGTTGGGAATGGTCGGGATCTCAACGGTTTAATGGAATGTCTGATTTTGAAGGATTAATTGATGTTTCTTTTACCAATACTGCTGTAGAAGAACAAGTTATTTATGGAGTTGTCGGGCAATATTCAACCGATAGTAGTAAGGGGGTTTATGTTTCTTTCGATGGGGGTCAAACTTGGCAAAATCAAGGCAGTCCTATAACGTCAGGAACTGCCAGTCGAATTGTTGCTCATCCCACAGAAACTAACAAAGTTTGGGTCATTTGGGATGAAAAATTATTCTTTTCTAATGATGCTGGTCAAAGCTGGACACAGAAACTAACTACTACAGGAAATGTCTATGAATTAGCCCCAGATTACACAGCTGAAACCTTCCAAATTTATGTAGGAACAGCAAGCGGTTTATATCAATCTTCTGATGTTAATGGCAACAATTATGATCTCGTAACCGGGTCGAATTTAGACCCCAGAGGAATCACCCGTATTGAGATTGTGGATCACGATACCTTTTATGCCGTTAATCGTAAACGAGATGGTTATAATAAGCGAGGAATTTGGCAGTATGATCAAGGAATTTGGACCCAATTAACAAATAATAATACCGACGGTTCAACCCCTTTTAGATTAGCAGCAGATATTGCGATCGATCCTCGTAACCCTAATCGAATTTTAGCAGCTACTGATCAAGATCCCTTTCTCTCTGTCTCCGAAGCGACGGGAGTTTGGTTATCAGAAGACGGAGGGAACAGTTGGGAACAGTTTAATGAAGGACTTCCTATGTTACGGGTCAAAAATATACAATTCAAACCCGACCAATCTGGTACAGTGGTCATAGGAACCACGGGAGGTGGCTTATATCGCACTCAAATTGGTGGGGATACTATTGCACCTGTGGCCCATGTTGAGCTAAATACTATCACTCAGCCAGGGGACACTAACTACACTTTCCAAGTCACTTATACCGATAACGTTGCTATTGATGTCAATAGTCTGGATAATAACGACTTAGTGGTAACGGGAGATAATGGATTTAGTGCCAATGCTACCCTGAATGATGTTAAAGTCATAGGGAATGGGACAGCAGCGATCGCAACTTATTCCCTCAATGTTCCTGGAGGAACTTGGGATATGAGCGATAATGGCATTTACACCCTGACGTTAGGTTCTAACCAAGTAGAAGATATTAACGGTTATGGAGTAGTTGGAGGTATTATTGACAGTTTCAGTGTCAATATTAACGCGGTGTTTGAGCAGAGTAATCAAGGCCAAGGCTTAGTTACTGTTGAAGCCGAACAGTTCCACCATCACACATCCCCTAGTAGTTTACATCAATGGGTTATAGTCAATGATAATTCCGCTTCGGGGGGTCAAGCTTTACAAGCTGTCGTTGATAATGGAACCAACTATAATACAGGTTATGAGTCCTCTAGTCCTCGTCTCGACTACCAGATCAACTTTAGTCAAATCGGAACCCATTACGTTTGGATTTTAGGGAAAGCTGGAGGTAGTAGTGTCTGGAGTAGTAATTCAATCCACGCCGGACTCAATGGCCAAGGTTCAACGACCTCTGATCGCATTTCTGGTTTTGATCATACCTATGGATGGTCAAACGATACCATGGATACAGTCAGAGCAACCATTGAAGTCACGGAAACTGGAATTCAAACTTTTAACCTGTGGATGCGTGAAGATGGCTTTATCGTTGATAAAATTATTTTGACCACTGACCTTTACTACGAGCCGGTAAATTGGTAAACAAAAATAGCGGGTTGACTATAATAACAAAGATAGATTATGACATTACTGTAAGGTGGGCAGTGCATCGGCCTACTAGGTTTTGCAATTTTGTAAATCTCCTAACCATAATGCGTAATGCTATAGATAATTGAACACACCCCAACTATAATCTGTGATTTAGTTGGGGATTCATTGGCACCCAGAAGTTTTTAGACTTCTAAGTGTCCCTAAGCAAACTGGTGTCCGCAGCGTATTTGTAGAACTTTGGCTAACAAATACCTTAGAGAAATACTGATCACCAATTAAGACAGAATACCA
>JASJDD010000148.1 GCA_030065735.1 Crocosphaera sp. | reverse complement strand
TGCAAGAGACTTTTACCAATTTTAGGGCTTTTTGGGGGTGTTTGGCTGCTTTTTTGTTGCACTTTTCGGGAGCTAGATCGGTCTGTAACCTTTATGGATTGACTGTTATAGCCTTATTCAGCAAACCCTAACTAAAGATTCAGCATCAACTTTACCGGATTGAATGCCTAAACTAAAGCGAACATAACCGGGAATTCCTTGTTCACGAAACGTCCCACCTCTACCATGACTCACTAAATTAACAGGAGATAAATAAGCAATTTTATTTTGTTCAACAGTCGAGTTAACTGCCATCATTTCAGTTGCATTGACAGGAGCGAAAAAACTACCTAAAACGAGAGAAGATAAACCAGTAATAATTAAGCTTTTCATGATTAAGACACTCCGTTGCTTTGTTTCGTTATTATTAGTATGGGAGCGTTACCTGAAAAGCAGATGACTAAATTCTGAGTTAAAAATAAGAGTTGATTGAGTTATCTGAGAATCTTTTAAGATAAAGCAAATCATCGAAGATTATAAAAACTGTTAACCTATGGGAAAAGAACCATTAATCGAACTCAGAGGAGTTTCCAAAGCATTTGGCGACCAACCCATTTTAGATGAAATCGATTTAACCATCTACCGAGGAGAAGCCTTAGTTATTATTGGTCCATCAGGAACCGGAAAATCCACCATTTTGCGTCTAATTGCTGGATTATTACCTGTCGATGCTGGCGAAATTTACATTCAAGGCAAACGCAGAAAAGGTATCATTGAAGACGGTCATCAACCCATGCGTATTGCCCTGGTTTTCCAACAAGCAGCGCTGTTTGACTCTTTGACGGTTGATGAAAATGTAGGCTTTTTTCTCTACGAACATTCTAAACTTCCCCGTACCCGCATTCGGGAATTAGTGGAAGCTAAACTGGCTATGGTAGGTTTACAGGGAATGAGCGATCGCTACCCATCGCAACTTTCAGGAGGGATGAGAAAACGAGTTAGTTTTGCCCGGGCCCTCATTGCCAACCCTGATAACCCTTTAGATGACCCCGAAATTGTTCTCTACGACGAACCTACAGCCGGCCTGGACCCCATCTCCTCCACCGTCATAGAAGACTTAGTCAGAAGCTTACAAAAAGCCCCAGGAGGCTGCGATACCTACGTCATGGTATCCCACCAAGATAGTACCATTCGGCGCACCGCCGATCGCGTTATCTTCCTCTATGGGGGCAAAATTCAGTGGGAAGGAAGTGTCCACGAGATCGACGAAACCCCTAACCCCATTGTCAGACAGTTTTTTAGTGCCAGTGTTAAAGGCCCCATTCGAGTGATTGATTAAGCTATTGTAAGAGGGGAGTTAATTGAGTTAATCCCTAAGTGAGACAGTGTGAGGCAAGACTATGTTACGAATGCGAACCCTGCAAGAAGGCTCAGTCGGGTTATTTGCTCTCTTTGGTTTAATCATCTTTGGGGGCTTAGTGGTTTGGTTGCGAGGGGGGATTCTCGGCCAAAAAACCTATCAATTTTTTGCAGACTTCCAAGATGTCAGTGGCTTACAAATTGGGGCCCCGGTGCGTTATCGGGGGGTTGCTGTGGGGAAAATTTTAGGGCTACAACCTGGTAGTAATGGGGTGAGCGTGGCTTTAGAAATTTCTTCTGCTCAATTACGCATTCCCAAAGGCTCAAAAGTCCAAATTAACCGTTATGGGCTGATTGGAGAAGCGTCGGTGGATATTACCCCATCTAAGGAGTTATCTGAAGAAGCCTTAGCCATTGATCCTACCAGTGAAGACTGTGCTAAAGCAGGACAAATTCTCTGTAATAACGATGAAGTAATGGGACAAACGGGATCACAGTTGGTGGAAGCGTTAACCCGTTTGAGTAATGCTTATAGTGATCCTGAGTTTGTGGGTAACCTGAACGCAGCAGCGCGAAATGTAGCTAAGGCAGGGGATAAAATCGCTACTTTGTCTCAAGAGGTAACGCGCTTATCAAAGGCGGCACAGGGCGAAATTGGTGGGGTGAGCGATCTCATTCGTAGTGCCGATAAAGCCACTCAAGATGCCTCACAATTAATGCTCAATGTGAATACAGTTTTGACAGAAAATCGTACCGATATCAATCGAACGGTACGCAGTGCTGCTAATTTAATCAGTAATTTAGATGAGTTAGTCTCAGAAAATAGAGGCAATATTGTTAATACGTTAGACAGCATCGAAAAAACCAGCGATCAAGTACGTTTATTAGCCTTAAACTTCAACACAACCGTGGATCGAGTCAATCAAGGAATCGATGAAATTGATATGAGACAATTGGCTAATGATCTCGAAACATTGATGAGTAATGCCGCCCAAACTGCACAAAATTTACAAAATTTATCTCAATCTCTCAATGATCCTGAAGTGCTGGTGACCATTCAAAAAACCTTAGATTCTGCCCGTGTTACCTTTGAAAATACCCAAAAAATTACCTCTGATGTGGAAGAGTTAACAGGAGATCCCACCTTTAGAAATAACATTCGTAAATTGATCGATGGATTGAGCAATTTAGTGGCTTATACTGAGCAATTAGAACAACAAGTTTATGTGGGACAAGTGATTGAATCTGTTACCACTCAGGTTGAATATAGCTTACTCCCACAACAAAATTTAAAGTCATTTTCTCCTGGTGAAAAAGTCCCTGCTAGAGTACCGAAACGTCTCTCAACTATCAAGAAACCTACATCTAAAACAGGGAGTAATGTAACCCCTACTCAAGTTGAAAATTATGAAGACAAACAAGAGTAATCAAGGGAATCTACCCAAAGATTACCGATAACTTTACCAATATTTAATCAAAAAAGATTGGCGTAATGCTGATCTTTCTCACTGTTCATAACATCACTTTTGAGTTTTGCACCAGAATTGAGTCTAAACTCCAGTCGCCTTTTTCACCGCAAAAATGAGAACACTTCTGATTTGCGATCGCCTCAGTTTCACAGAAAAAATATCAGAATCATCTAGAGTTTCTTTTACTTCTGGAGTCAAGTTATTCCAAGCATCTTCAACATCTTGCCACAACTGTTGGTTAAGAGTCCAATTGATCATCTCTTCTCCCAAAAGATTTGCATTAACTTGCTTTTTTTGCTCTTTCTTATTCTGTTCATTATCTTTTTGCATTTGTTCATAAGTAAATTTAAGAACGTTATTTAAGATATCTTGATTGGTATATTTAAATGAAGGTTTATCCTGGTTTTCACCCGATTGATTCACTATCTGAAAAACATCCAATCCTTCATCTAAAACCATTGCTTCTTCGCAACTAAACTGATCAATCATAATTCGAGTGATTCCTTCTAAAGTATTGCCAATTCTACCCGATAATCCTGATGAAGAAAGACAAAAAATCTTATTTTCCTTCATACCTAACAGTCCAAAAGGATAGACATTTTTAGGAAAGTAAATTTCCATTGTGTTATCAGTGTGAAAACAATACTCTGCAACCCCACGAGGACTTTGAGAGACTAGTTTAAAGTTATTCTTTTGTAAATCCACCATAAGTTCTTCTTCATCGAGTTTAATATATCCCCCTGCCTCATTCCAATTGATATCAATAATAATTGGACTATTTAAAGCTGCACGTCTAGCATTTAAATCTCTATAGAGTTGATATTCTCCCAAATTAATTTCTTCAACTGTTTTACCTTGGAAAGTTCCATGACATTTTATCTCATTAGGAAGAGAAAAAATATGTCTAACATCTTGAAATTTATCAATGGCAGCAACTAAAGGTAACTGATAACCTTTTTCAATAATTGTTTTTCCAGCTACAGCAAATTCTATATAAGACGCAATGGAATAAGCACTACCATTGGAAGCATCCGATTTTTGAAAAAGCATCACCCAAAGTAATGATAGACCAAGCTTTTTAGCATTTCTTAAAAAAGCTAAGGCACAAAATTGATATCCTCCCTTACTTAATTGTATTTTACGTTGATTAGCGATGTCTGGGTCATCTATTTCAACCGCTATTGAGGGATGTAAATCTATGAATTTTAAGTTAAGAAATTCATATTGATGACCTATACTTTTAGAAGCTTGTTCTTTCCATTTAACTAAACACCTATAAACCCGCTTTTCAATAGGTTCTTTATACTCATCATCAATCAACATAGCGCATAGGGTATTCTGTAAGTTATGTTGGTATGAATTACTTCCCAAAAAAGCAATATGCCAAGGGTTCATGGTTAAATCGCCACAACCTTGAACACCAATAATTGTCCATTCCTCTCCTTTAGTATCAATAAATTCTTTAAGATGATGATAGATAGTCCAAGTTCCTACCCGTTGTTCAAAAGCATTGGTTGTGTCTTCTAGTTGATGGCCGTATGGAAGGTGAAGATGACCAATACCTTCATTTAAGACGCTTGGAATAGAATGAGGATCTTTCATTCTAGGTAGAGTTACACCATCACGCTGAATACCAGGGCCATGTTTACAGGAGGGAGTAACTGATAAAAATAAATGCTCCTTGTCAGTAGAGATGCTGAAATAACCTGTGTTAAAAACTTTACTGGTAGCCATAACTGCCTCTCATTATTTATTCATTTTTTCTTTACATTTTGCTTACGTTCAACTCTATTTAGATTAGTCTATAGCTATAGTATACTACCCTTTTTACTCAGAGATTACTGTCTTTAATTGATTCAACATCTGTCTAGATAGGATGAATCAAAGACTCGTGGTTATCCACAGTTGGATAGTAAATTTTTGTTACTGCAATATTGTTGTTTTTTCGATGGTTAGTTAGAGTAAAGATAAATGGGGAAACTCACTATAAATAATTCCATCTAATTAGAGAAGTGGGGGAGTATTATCGTTTCTATAATCGCTCTTTTATCAGGTGATGTCTTCTTCGTGAATAGTCGAAAACGATAGGATTATTTTTCATAATTAACAAAAAAGCGTATAAATAATGGAACCGCAAAAAATAAATGAAAAGCTACAAAAAGGAGCGTATTGAAGATGAAAATATTAACTCAAGAGGATATAAGCAACATTCTTGGAAGAAATAATGAGCAAAGGAGATGGCATAATCTCAATAAATATTATGCTAGTAATGATGAATCGAAAGAACCACATTCTCCAATTGTTGCTATAAGAATGGGCGAACAACTAGAAGAAGAGTATTGGCTGTGTTCTCGTTTCGATGGACAATATTATCAACATCTTTCTCAAGGTAGTGAAGCGGATTTTGCGCCTTATTCTAAGCTTGAATTTGAGTTAGTAAAATATCTCAAAAAAGAGAAAAAGCCCAATCCAAATAGGATAACAGTTGGACAGATTTTATCTAATCAGGGTATTAGAGATGTTTATAAGTTTCTTCATGAAAATCAGAATAATCACTATGTAACTGTTGATTATACTGACTGTCCTGATCATAACCCAAAAAATTATAATAAGATAATTCAAGAGATATTATGTGTAGATCATGAATCAGACAACAGGAAGGAAACTATCAATAAAATTCTAGAGCAAATTATCGAAAATGCTCACTCTAAAACAGATACATTTTCTCGAAAAACCTTAGAAATTATCGGAGAAATTTTAGGGAGAGAATGTGGTAATATTGCTCTACAATTTTTATGTTATGATGGAGTTTACCTTGTGGGAGATTTTTTCACTAAGATTCAGTTTATTTTGGAAGAAAAAGAAAATGAACGTTTTATTAATGCTTTCATTCAGAAAGGTCGAATGGAGAAATATATGAAAAAAATCCCTGTGTATCTTGAAACTATAAAAAATTTTTAAGTTATTTGAAGTTATAAAAATTTTAACTATTGATAAGGATCAAAAGAAAGTCAATTATTTTTACACAATAGTTTACTAACTAAATCGAGTCTATTGGAGGCACAAAAAATGGCCAATTCAAGTACGATTGATATTACCAAAAAAATTGTTAATGGGATTAAATCTTTCTTGGATTTTAGTAAGGTTGTTGACGAAGAAAGAGGAAATTGGACTGAGTTAGAAAACTGGCTTAAAGACACTAAAATAGATGGACAAAACATAGAGACACTATTAAACATACTTAACTCTTCTGGAGTGAAAATCGGAAGTGCAGCTTTACCTTTTGTACCTCTTCTACTAGAAATATTAAATATATGTCTCAAAAGAATGAAACGAGAGTTAACCTTAGCTGAATGTATTTCTCTGGTGAGTCAGTCAGCTTATCTAGATAGCTTAGAGGACATGATAGAATTTATAAAAGAACAAAAAAATAACGATATTTTATCAAAAGAAGAAGTCCAAGTTTTGGAAGCAGTACAAGATATTAATTATCAAAGTCTTTTACGAAAACAACAGAGTAATTTGGAAACAGTTAGTTGTAAATCATCAGAAGAAGAGGCTAAACAAGCTGTATTATATTTTAGAGAATCATTTTGGGCAGAGTCATTAAATAAATCTTTAAAAAATTTAATTCTAGATAAATTATCAAATAACAATACAAGAAGATTAAAAACTGAAGAAGTCACTGTCACTGATATTTTAGTCAGAAGAGTTGCTGCTAATACTTATAAATTTATGCGTAAAGCTCTTGAACAAGCAGGTGATAAAGTTAAAATTTTAGCTAATTTATATGACGATAATCAAAGAGAAGCCCTAGAATTGGAAGATGATATTTCTCGTTATTTACAAGAGAAAATTGTTGACAAGATTACCAAAGAGCCAATTTTTAAATATGAACCATCTACTGATCCTAATGTTCCAAAGCAAGATTTTGAATTTACTTTAAAACAGTTGTATGTTTCTTTAAAAGGCAAGATTATTGACACACTAGAAAACACTAAAAAGATTAATAAAGAACCACTATATTTAGAGAAATGGGCTAAAGAAAAACTGTTAGATGAGCAAGATAAAGTTCTATTAATTGAAGGGGCAGCCGGTCGTGGAAAAAGTGTTTTTTGTAAAATGTTTGCTTATTACGTCTATCAACATCTATATCCATTATGGATTCCTATTATAATTCGTTTACAAGATATTGAGTTTAGGCCAGGTAATCTATTAGGATATGAATTACAAAGAAGAGTTGAAGAGTATGTGTGTTCTCGACCTGACGAAGAAGCTTCAAATATTAGATTTCTATTTTTATTAGATGGCTTTGATGAACTATTAAGCGGAAAAAGTACAGGTCCAGGAATCTATAAATTTATTGAGCAGATATCCAATTATAAAGATACTAAATTTTTACAAAAAGATCGAATTTTATTAACAGGTAGGACTAATGCTTTATCTCCCTATCAACAATTACCTGAACAAGAAAGTTTTGAACGCATAGAAATTTGTCCTATGGACAAAAAAGCTCAAAATGATTGGCTTAAAAAATGGGAAGCTTTAGTCACTCATGATTGGGGACAAACCTATTTACCCTTTGATAATTTTTTAGAAAATTGTCCAAAATCAGTTAAAAAACTAGCCAAAGAACCTCTTTTAATTCTCATGTTAGCAATCATGTATCAAAAAGAGGTAATTGATGATGAATCAATTCAAGAACAACAGGTAGCTAAAGCAAAAATAACAATTTACGAAGAATCATTAAAATGGGTAGTCCATCGCATATATCAAAGAATTCACACCCGAACAACTTATTTAAACGAAGATGATTTATATCGAATCTTAGAAGAAGCTGGACTTTCTGTAATTCAAATAAAAGATAAAGCAGCTAGAGTAATAGATTTCATTCAAACAAGATTAAGAGATGATTCAGATTTGCAAGCAAGGTTTAAGAAAGCCCGTGCTAAGATCGGTGATGATGCTTTTAGAAATCTCTTTATTTCTTTTTATCTTCAAAAAAGTGGTAGGGATAGCGAATTAGAATTTTCTCATGAAAGTTTTGCTGAATTTTTATATGCAAAACGCTTGAAAGCTAATATGGTTTATTGGTCTGAATTAACTAACAGGCAATTACCACTGATGTATAACGATATTTACGATATGCTGGGGTTTGGTCAGTTAACTCCAGAAATTTTAGAATATTTAATGGCCTTACTTGATGATGCTTATCAGGGGAAAGAAATTAATCTTTCTCTTTTATTTGAATATCTTGAAATTTTTTATTATGACTGGTGTAAATGGTGTAGAGGGGAATTTGACGACTCCGATATCTGGGAATTTGAAACGAATATTAAGCAAAAAACAAAGCAGTTAAATGATTACTCTCAAAACTTAAAAATGGGAGAAAGACAATTAAATATTTATGTAGGACTCAATATACTAATCTTACTGTTTGAGTTTCATCGTCGTGCTAAAGATCCTTATGATTGGGGAGAAGAAATCAGCTTTCATCCTTGTCCCATAGAAAAAGATATGATAACAAGACAAACAGGACAAGAAACTCTACCTCCAAGGAGGAAAACACAACTGTTAGAGATTATTAACTATGTTAATTCTTTTGAGAAAGTAGATTTTGTCAGCATTGTTGGTCAATTTCTCAACGGAGTTGATTTAAGTTATGTTGACTTAAGTGGAACTGAGCTACAAAATGCTGACTTTTCTAACAGTAATCTTCATTCTGCTAATTTAAGTCGCGCTAATTTAAGTGGTGCAAACTTTTTTGAAGCTGACCTCAGTGACGCTGTTTTACGTCATGCTAATCTTCATGGTGCTGATTTAAGTGGAGCTTATATTTATAATGGAGAACTCAATGGTGCTTATTTGCGTTTGGCAACACTAGAAAACGTCAATCTCAGTGGAGCGTTTCTTAGGGATGCTGACCTATCAGGAACTGAGCTAAATCGTGCTTATCTGGGAGGAGCTAATCTCAGAAATAGCAATTTAGTGGATGCTAATCTCATCAATACAGTTCTCAGTGGTGTTTGCCTTAATAATGCTGATTTGCGAGGAATTAATCTTGAAGAAGCATCCCTTTACGGAGCTAATTGTTCTGGTGCTGACTTCAGCGACACCAATAGTAGACTGTCTAAACTCACTAATGCCAAACTTTGTGGTGCATTATTCAAAGATACTAATCTCAGGGGAGCCGATCTTAGTGGTGCTAATGTCGCATATACTGACTTTAGTTATTCTAATCTCAGTTGTGTGAATCTTGAGGGAATTGAAGAACATGAAAAAGCTATCTGGGAAGGGATCAGAGGTCTAGAAACGATTAGTAATCTTTCTGGTGAAGTTCAAGAATCTATACAAAATCCACGTCAAAAACTAACATCACCATTCCCTGAAAATAACAATCAACCTGGCCGTGGTGATGATCATCAAAATTTAGTAGACAAGACTATTCTAACAGGATATGTTGGTGTGTCTCGGACCATACTCAGCTTGGTCAAAATTCCTTCAGGGAAAACCCTATTATCTTCAACACCATTGCCAGTTCTTCATGAAGATCGTTATCCTAGTCGTGATTATAACCATTTAAGTCAAATTATTAAGCGTTTTTTACAAGAAGCTAAGCCCATTGTCCACCGAATTTGGCCTGACAATCAACTTAGTTTAACCCAAGCTTGTTTTGGAATTGCGGGACCAATTTTTAATAGTGCTTGTAAGTTATCTAATCATAGTTGGCCTGAGATTACAGTAAAGGATTTACAGAACGACTTAAAGAGGGAATTTGAAAATCATAATCTTACAAATGTTAAGTTACTCAATGATTTTGAAGCCATTGGTTATGGAATATCAAGATCACGCTGGTATATTCTCCAACCAGGAATTCAACAAGAAAATCAACAACAAGATGTTCCCATTGCTGTTCTAGGTGCTGCTTCAGGATTAGGAGAAACCTTATTAATGATTAAAATGATTAATAAGAATAAGCAGATTGTTGAGGTTTATCCCACAGAAGGAGGTCATATTGATTTTGCTCCTCAAGATGATTTAGAATTTGAGCTATCTGAACACCTAGAAAATCAACACTCTAGAGTTTCTGTTGATCGATTACTGTCAGGATCAGGTATTGTTGAAATTTACGAATTCTTGTACTGTAAAAATGAAATTAAAAAAGAAAAAACTACCCAAAAAGTCTATAAACAAGTTAAATTATGGCAAGAACAACAGGAAAATACCCCTCATAATACAGTAGATCCAGCCACAATTATTGCCGAAGCAGCTACTAAGAGAAACAAAGAAGATCAAGATCCGATTGCTGTACAAACTATGAAACTCTTTATGAAAATTTATGGAACCGAAGCTGGCAACTTTGCTTTAAGGTGTTTCCCAGAGAAAAAAGGCTATGTTTACATTGCTGGAGCTATTGCTTCAAGAAACCTATTATTATTTGAACAAGGAGACTTTCTACAAGCTTTTAACCAAAGGATGTCTACAAACATTCCTGTTTATATCCTTTTAGATCCCCGTGCTGGATTAATAGGCGCTGCTGTTGGGGCAAACTCACATCTGGCACCAAGAAAAGTTGATAGGGGAAAGGATGTCTGAAGTCTTTATTTAATAGAAGTTAACAGGTGTTTTCTCTTCTAAAAAGAGAACTGTATTCATTTTTCTTAATCATTGGAATTACTGATATTTTTCGAGTTTAAGCAAACCTTATTAACTATTTTTCCGCGCATCTTTTAAGCGTTTTAGTTTTTGTTTGAGGTTTTTAAAAGAGTCTGTTTGAACAATTTCTGCTACCTGTTTTGCTTGCTTACTTCTATCAATTTCAATCTTTAATTCTTGTACTTGTTGGCGTAGTTTGGTTTCCCTAATTTCTACTTGTCTGGCCATGTTTTGAAACACTCGTGCCAGTTGCCCTAATTCATCTTCTCGTGCAGCAACTTCATCAAGACTATCGATAGCAAAAGATTCATTTTCCACAGCAGCAGCAGCTTCTGTAATTAATTTAACCTGTTCTAAATACTTCAACATGATTTGATTTTTTTCGTAGATTTCGTTTTCTAAATCTGTTGAATGTTCCGTAATAGTATCGAGCATAATTTCTAGGTCTTCTTGCTCATCTTTTAACTCTTCAATCTCTTTTTGAAGGGCTTTATTTTGCTCAATTAATTCGTCTTTTGACAGTTGCTTATCAATCATAATACTTATTCTAATTCTTCTAATTCTAGGGTCAAAGTGGGCATTAATCGCTGTAGATTTTTTAAGGATTTTCCCTGCCAAG
>JASJDD010000147.1 GCA_030065735.1 Crocosphaera sp. | reverse complement strand
CTGTAATCAGCCGTAAAAATAACCGTAATAAATTAGCGTAAGTTTTACGCCAAATAATCAGGATTGTCTTTTTATTCCTCAATTGATGTTGCTTGTCATGTTTTTCAATAATGCTATCTTATTGCGGTGAGCAGTTACCTCTAGCACGCAATTACCCGGTGAGTTTCACAAAGATCCGGCGGATAGAATAATAGTTGCGATAGCCAGACGGTACTCGATTCCTTTGATAACTCGTGACAAAAAAATTCTCCAATATAGCTATGTAGAAACTATATGGTAAATCTCTGCTCACCTGAGATGAAATCTTTGAGAAAGACGATGATTTAGGACAAGGAGTGAGCAAAGACCCCCTTAGTCTCTATGTTAAGTTTTATAGCATCGACTTGACAAAGTGACATTCATTGTTTTCAAACAAAGAAAGATTAATGATCTTTCCAAGAAGCGATCGCAGCTAAAATCTGAGATCCCATCCCAGTTACCTCCACTGAGGGTAACTCGATTACTAAAGACAACGAAAAAGTAACTAGCCACAACACTGATTATATCTACGTTTTACTACACTGATTACTCCTTAGTTACCTTTTGGAAATAATTAACCACTAACATCAGAGTAAGAGGTAACTGGACTATGTGCTGATGTGGTTTTAGTGAATCAGCGCACCGCGAAGCGGATCTCTTCCGAGATCGCTCTGTGAATAACCGTCGATATTTCTTCGTTTGGAAGCAATGACGATGGCTAGGTCAAGCCGATGAGATAAAACTTAACATAGTGAACTTGGCAGACAACTCCTGAACTTTTCTGAACTTTTCCTGAACTTTCTAGGGATTGTTTCTGCTCAAAAGAAAGGGGATAGTGTAGGAGAAGAGAAAAAAAGCAGGAACTCAAAAATGAATGTCAATCAAATAGAAACTTACTATCAACAAATTTCTAGCCAAGGTTTAGCTGAAAACAGTTATTTCTTAATGAGATTAACCCACCTCTGGGGGGAAGATTGCTTAGAACTGTTTGAAGGACAAAATTCATCTTGTGAATAAACATTCTTGATTATGTTTTTAGTTATCAAACCTAATGAAAGGAAGTCCAAATTCTCCCATAATTAATGTTCCTCAAATCCTTTGTTAATGGATGTTATGTTATGCTAGAAACGGCTGTAATTATCTGTTATGTTTGTTTGATTTTTGTGTTAATTACTGCTTTAGTAATTTGCATAGACAAAAACAACTCTTTCGCTAATGATTAATGAGTTTGACTAATTAATCATTAAAGCCAAGCTAAAAGTAATAAAGTAACCGTTATGCCCCAAAAGGTTTGAGATAATTCTTTAGTTAAACCTGGTAGTTTTATCAGGAGAATCTCTCCCAATTATGAATGGGTTTTGTTAATTGGCGAAAATATAGAGTTCGTGCAACCAGGGGCAATCAATTCAGATATACTATATTTTATTTGAGCTATCTACAATGATTAAATCGTCATCTTAGTGTAGGACAGTCAATCCCAACCGATAATTTTGTAATTGCTCGGCATTGTCGTAGGATAACTCTTCAGCGATGGGTAAAAAGTTAGGACTAAACGCCTTGACTTCGCTAATTTCTAATTGATCTTGCACTTGGAATTGACCGAGAACATCAGCGACAACGGCAACGCAGATGGAATGTAAACGGGAATCTCGTTCAGGGGAAGAATAAACCCCTGCTAAACGTTGAATTTTGACTAAGTTTAATCCAGTTTCTTCTTTCAATTCCCGTCTGACCGTAGTAGCAATATCTTCTCCCCAGTCCACCATTCCCCCAGGTAACGCCCAAAGTCCTGTATCACGCCGTCGTATGAGTACAATGCGTCCGTCTTCTAAAAGCGGGACAATGCTAGTGCCGAGAACGGGATGACGAAAAGCAAGACGTATCCCTTCAAGAAAACATCGACGCAAAAAACTAGGTTTCCTCGTGGTGCCGATTAATGGACTCTGAACAAGACTGGTAGGGGAGAACATAAGATATAACTAAGCTTAATTAATTAAATAAAGCCTAGTTATTGATTATGTTATTGTTGTGTCAACTAAGTGACAATCTTCTGACATTTTTGATCACGCTCTTCAATTCATTCTAGTTACCCACACAAAAGGTAACGCGATGCTCAGAGACCCGAAAAAGGTAACTAGCCACAACATTGATGATATCTACGTTTCAGCCCACTGTCTTCTCCGAGCGTTACCTTCTTAGATGGTGGGGGGTCATTCAATACTGCTCGGTTAAGGAAAATTGTCTGCTGAGACAAGCAGGGGGAGCAGGGGATGCAGGGGCAGCAGAGGGAGAAAATGGGACTTCCTCCTCTGCTTCCTCTGCCCCCTCCGCCTCCTCTGCCTCCCTCAACTGGAGCGTTTCGAGCTTAACCGAGCAGTATTGGGGGGTCATTTTCTAACCGATTTTTTACACACTCATCCATGCTGAGTCTTTACTCTGACTGTACTAGAAATTGACAGACATGGGGAAACAAAGTAGTATATGGGTATTAGTCCGCAACTCAGAAGGGGATAGAACAATGTCGAATCATGAAGGTGGCCGTTTGTTGAATGATGTCAAAGAATTGCAGATTGCAGAGGGGAGATTGAAGATTGTACCCACGACTGAAGTACGTGGGCTTGGGATTTAAGATTGTAGATTTTAGATTAATTGTTGATTGTTGAGGGAAGATTTTAGATTTACCAATGTTTAAAAAACAAGGGAACCTGTCTTATCCAATCTACAATCTGCAATCTACAATCTCCAATCTTTCTGTCAAGTTTCGTCAATTCTACATCATTGTCATTCATGGTTATGTGTGAGTGATGTGGCCATAACTGAGATTGGAATACAAGAAACCAGTTTTCTAGATTCTGGTTTTCTAGAAGATTTGTCCTGGTTGAACGTGGATTCTGTGGGGATTGCGTTGAGTAAGGTTATGCTGTAGGGTATTTGTGCCTAATATTCGTAGGCGAATGAAGAGGGTAAGGAATAGAGGGGCCAACCCCCTCATTTTCTTCAAGCAACGTCAAAAGTCATAGTCCTCGTCCTCGTCCCCTTCACTGCCCCCGTCGCCGTCTTCAACGTTGCTAACATCGTCTTGGTACTTCGTGGGAAAATCTTGGTATTGTTCCCAGAGAGATAGGATGAGTTTCCCCGTCTCTGAGGACTTGGGAATCATCAAGGATTGAATCGCTGTCCCAACGAGCTTTACTTTGCGCTCACGGCGTTCTACCAGCTTCGTTACCCCAACTTGGTCTATGGCAGGGGCAAGGCGTTCTACGGGGCAGACAAACGGGGATTTCCCCTCGCCTTTATGGACACCCAGTTTGATATCCAAGACAGTCAAAGCATGAGCGCGGTCTGATAATGCCTTCTGGGGCTGTTGTCGTAGTTTAAAAAACACTCGCTCGATTTCTCCTCGAAATACCCTGATTTCCTCACTGAGACTTCCTCCTGTTCCTGCTCCGAGTCCTAATCTCAGTGGGATGCTATGCAAAGGCGCGTTGTTCTCATCTAGGAATAATAGTAAATACCTTGTTCTTAATCGGTAGTATTCTCTATCCTTGGCTGCTAATTCACCGTATTTGGTTAATTTACCCTTTCTGTATGCCTTACCGACATATTTCCATCCGTTGTTCATCTTTTCTTGGACTTCAATGCCAGCAGAACGATGGATGAGGACAAAGCGGATATGCTGTGTTAGGAAACCGTCGATTGAGCGTTCTTGTGGTGTATCTTGGTCAAATACTAAGCTGGTCGGGGTAAAATAGTCCAGAGTGGCTAATTCCACTAACTCGGCTTGGTCAGTGGGGACAAATACCCCCCAAGGCACGTTATATTGCCGAATCTCAGACAGAGAAAGGTTCTTAGGGTTCTGGATTTGTCCATAGGGGATTGACTCAGATGCCGTTATGTCCTCGTCAAACTCGGTTAAAAATGCGGGTGTGGTAGTCATGGTTCTATTTCAATGATGATTCTTGGTTTTATTGGTCTTAAGCTTGGTTTATCGGTCAATAACAACGACCTCCGACGATTCAGCCCATGTCTCTTGGTAACTAGGACTTAGCAACTTTACTTGTTTGTCGCTAACTCGGATAACGGTGAATGCCACCCATTCGGTCGGTGGTTCGTCGGGGTCGAATACTTGGACTTGTTGCCCTGGTAATAACAATGTTGGGATGGTGATATTCATTGTGGGAAATGTGGGAATAGTAGATTTAGAAATTCTGTTTAGAACTCATGGGGGGTTTCTCCTCCCCCCTCCCTTCAGATGTAAAGATTTATTACAATTCCTCTAGGTTCGATTGTTCGATTGGGGGAGTTTTTCCCCCTTTTTTTCCTTGCCTAGAACTCTGCGTCTGGGAAACAGCGATGATAATCAAGGATGTAGAACCCTGGAAATTCGTGCTGATGGGCTTGAAAAGCAAGGTTTACGGCTTTTCTGGTTACTTTCTCTACAAAGAATGAGATAACTCGTTCTTCTTTGGGAAAGATAGCCCCGTCCTCATCAATGTCTAATTCATGGCTGCATAGGGTTACTGCCACTTCAACTGGGTTCTTTTGTTGATATTCTTTGATTGCCAGTTCGCAGCTATTGGTGCGAGGGTGGTAAGACCTAGCTATATGGCTAAAAGCACTGCACCATCCCCTGTTACGGGTTCCCTCAAAGTTAGAAAACATTGGGCATTCAGCGCAGGTGGCGCATGGTTGCAGTAGTTGCTCTGCTTGATCTTTGGTGAATTGTGTCATGATAAAAATAAGTAATTTTTGTTCCGAGAGACGAGAAACTAGAAGTTCTCTCGCTCTCTTTTGTTTTTTTTTGCGAAAGCAAAACTAGGATTTTACAACCAAATTTTTTAACTGAGAGGCGCACGAGGCGTACACTCCACTGTCCCTTGCCGGGGGCTGTTAACAGGTTTGGGGGCGCGTTTTACGCAGTTGCGCTCTCTGCTGTTCGATTGTGATTTTATTCTACTACATATGTGTGTATATAATTAAGTAAGTAAGTGTGTGTATGATAGAAGAAAGCCATAATGAATATGAGGATATGTGTATATGAGTGGAATAGCGATGTTAAAGGATTACCGTGTTGATGCGGGGTCGTGGGGAGAATCAAAAAGAAGAGTAAATCTGATGTTAACTCCAACTGCCGTGGAAAAAGTCGACAAAATTGCCGAACAGATGCGCTTGACTCGATCTGAGGTTTTGGAGCGTTTAATTAGGACTGAATGTCTTAATTTAGATTTACTGAGTCAAATCTCTGGTGATCTTTCTGAACAAAAAGATTCTCGGTAAAAAACTGGTAACCTCCTGTGCCTTGGAAAAAGTGACACCACAAGAGGTACAACCAGATAACATATTACTTTTACTATTGTACCTACGATCTTTTTCTCGGTAACATACAAGGTTTCTCCAGCTTCGCAACTATACTCTGGAGCCAAAATCAATGATCGCCACAATGCCCATTGGTCAAGTTTGTGCTGCAACGCAACCATCCGAAACGTACTCTGAGCAACGAAGACAACGCCTCGACTGGCTGTTATCCAATGGCCTTCCCCCGTTACCCGTTGCCCCATTCCAAGACCCTCACCGATACCACAAGGTCGTCAAAGCTTCTAACACGAGGGGAGCGCATTGCCCCTTAACCCAGGATTTGCAGCCAATACCCCTATTCACTGGCAAAAATCCGTCATTCTTGGACGCTGACGGCATCCCGCATCTGATTAACCACCATATCTATCAATCCCGACTGCCAAGTAAAAAAGAACTGAAACGGTGGTTTAAGCATCCAGATAACGGCATCGGCACATTAGGCAGCGATCGCGTCAAATGGATCGACATCGACTCCAAGCAATTCCGTGACCAAGCAGCGTGTGACAAAGCTTTCAAAACATTGCTAGAACAACGACCGGAACTGAGATTGACTCTCCTAGAAAAGACCCAATCCGGGGGCTACCGAATTGGGTTAAAAGCAGAAGCTGATTATAACTGTCATCTTTTCACCAATTTTAGCCTATCACCTGGCGGTAGTCACGTCGGGGAATGTCTCGGAGAAGGGCGTTTCACGGTTCTCTCTCCGACCATTGGCCCCACTGGTAAACCCTACGTCAATATCAATTGTCCTAAAAAACTGGTGAAAATTGACAAAATTGACTTTATTTTCCCCACTAAAGCTAAATCCTCCCAAACACCATTAACCCCTAAAAAGAATGTGAAGATTTCTACTGCGACCCTTCCTGGCAGTATCCCCCTGGAAATGCTCGGTCACGAGGATAGCCACCGTGTCCTCAATGGAGAAGATATAAAGAATGACCGATCAGACTCATTAACCACTGCCATCTCTGAGTGGTCTGGGTGGTTCAACTGGTGTCATAGTAATAATATCCCTGTTTCTGGCACTGTCGAAAACCTCGCCTATTATGCCGGGGAGAAACTAGGAATAGACAGCGATCGCATAACGAGAATCCTTGCTACCATTGACTTAGAGCAATGCCACCCCTCCGCGCATTTTCGTGGTGGTGACGAGGCTTGTTGGCGAAAAGTTCGACGGTTGGATCGCCGATCCTACGACGCTAATTGCCCCGATTCTATCAAAGAAGCAATCAGTGGTAATCCCCCCAACCGAGGCAATAACAATGGTGGTAACGGCGGTGGTGGCGGTGGCCACAACGGTGATGGGTTCTTACCTGAGCGTAATAAGTGGAATTCTCCTGTATCCTGGAATGGTGAACTGGGTTATTGGAACGTTGTTCGTCGTAACAAAGTCGATGCAGAAACTGGTGAAATCCTTGAGGAGAAGGAGACTGTCAGAGTATTTGTCCCTAAATGTAACTTTGACCTCGAAATTGAACGAGAACTCTCTGATGGTGAAGGTGGGGGCTTAGTGCTACAGGTGAAACGTTCCATTGACCACAAACAACGACGGGTCATCATTGGCTCAACGGAGCGGTTGACAGTCAAAGAATTTAACTTGGCACTTACCAAGGCTTATCGGGCAGGAATCATCTGTAATCTGAAGACTGACCAGTTAAACGGACTAATACAGACGAAATTAATCCATTACCATGATAGAGGGGGCAAAGTATTTAAGCTGGCTGACCGCATTGGACAACAAAGTGACGGGACTTGGGTATTCAGCGATAGACAAATGACAGAAAAAGGGATTGCTACGAGCGAGGCACAAACACGAACGATTTACAATCCCAACCTTGGCTATGAAGACCACATTAGCATCCCTGAGATAGTCACCCCTAATTCTCAAGCATTATCCCAGTTAGTCAATGCCATGCACCGATTCCACGGGGATTCCCAGATTGCCCCTGCGATCTTAACGTTGGGGTGGTCTGTAGCCTGTTTACATTTCCAAGAGATTATCAACATTGAGAAGCGGTTCCCGTTACTTAACCTGTTTGGTGACCCCGGCTGCGGTAAGACCATCATGGCTGAAAATGGGTTGTCCTTGGCGGGTTTCGTTCAAGGTTCCGGCAGTTTCTGTAAGGTCACAGAATCGGCATTGTATGAGCATTTGAAACTGAGTGGCTCATTGCCTCTCCTGTGGGACGACCCCGACAAGTCGCCTTGGCTAGATACGTTAATACAACGTTTGTACAATGGAAAACCCCGTATGGTACGGGGAAACAGTCAATCACCTCATACGTCATTGATGATAACCTCTAATCACGTCATTGGCGATGCTAAACCAGCCACCCTCAGCCGTATCCTTCCCTTGGCTATATTCCCCTCAACAGACGGGGATAAGAACTCTTGGGATGACCTTGTAGAAGCTCAGAAAGGGGCATCTGGGGCATTGCCTCAGTTAATTGAGCTTGGATACCCCTCAGAGCAAATCAGAGCCTTAGCCAAGGAATTACGACCACTGTTGCCCCATGCTCATTGCCGTGTCGCTGATTCCATTGCCTTGGTACTGCATTACGCTACTGCTGTGTGTCGTTTGGCAGGGTTTGATGAAAGACGGATTTATGATTATGTTGTAGGAACGGTGTGTAAGACCGCGAATGACGCTGATTCTGCATCAGATTCGTTGACTGACTTCTTAGACAAGATTTCCGCGTTACATTCTCAGAGTGTGGTCGGGGAGTGGAATATCAGGTTAATTACTACCCGTAGCGGTTTTGAAGGGCTGGCAGTGAATATGTCCTCGGTTTGGGCTAAGGTTGATGGGACATATAAAGTGCCTTATTCTCGCAAGGTCATTGAGTCACAGATTGCTCAAGCTGGTGGTGTCCTTAAGTCAGCGCAGAAATTCTATCGCAGTGAAGACGAGGTTAAGTCGTATCGGCGATCGCTGATCAATGGCCACAACGAGGGCGATGATTATGTACCACCGAAGCCACCCGAAGAAACGACCAGGAAGTGCGTGCTGATTCCTCTTCGCCTTGTCAAAGATTTTATATCATCGTGGCGCGATGATGATTCACCGCCGGATGGTGGTGGTGGTAATCGACCACATCCTGATCCTATTTCACCGACGGGGGGTGATTCTGTTACCACCTCTGATGATGGTTCAGTTGCTAGTTACCCTCCAGTTGATGGTAACTTATCGGAAAAAGGTAACTTTGAAAACGATGATTGTACAATGGTTTCAGACGATGACTCGACTTCTAGTTACCTTTTTAAACAAGATACTAAAAACTTGGAAGAGGAAAATGAGCAGGGAGTACAAATACTCACCGATGATAATGGTGGGGAAAATAGCACCGAAAAAAATGCCACTTCTTCTAAACAGGTAACTACAACTGAGACGGATGGCTGTAACCTTGATATAATGCAAGAGACAGAAGTTGACCCCAAGTCGTTACCTTCTGAACCTAAATCTGAAAATGAGGTAATTGGAATTTTAGACTGGCAGGAGGTGCTGTCCTCCATCGACTCTGAGATGACCCGGCTTGGTTGGGACATCGAACGAGGACAAAGACATCTCATTGAAACTTATGGAGTGAGATCAAGACTAAAACTAAGCGATCGCCAACTGTTAGAATTTTTGGGTTATCTTAAGTCACAGCCTACATTCAAGGTGGGGCAAACAGTGCTTTTTCAAGGCTTAAGGGTGGTGATTGAGCGGTTCGTTAATGACATTATTGCGGTGGTGAGAGCATGGGAGAATCCCAGTTCAAAAAGCTTTGAAGCTGCGATCGCACATCTGAGTCCAGTTATGGGCTAAACTGGTTTACACCATACCTGTTAAAACTAAAGACCAATCTGACCAAATATCGCCAATTAAATTGAGTTGCTCTAAAGACATTGAAGAAGCGGCCTTCATTGCTTTATCCGCATTGACTCCAGCTTTTAATAATTGAGCATAATAAGATTGTTGGAGGCTAGTTAATTCCATGATCAATTCCTTAATAAATGGGTGGATTTATATAGGCTAATAATTATAGTTAAGGAATAGCTTAAGGGGGGAAATTATCTGAAAAATTTAGGGATTGCCTAATTTTTATCCCAGAGTTTCGTTTGATGATGAGAACGGGGTATTGCTTCTTAAATATCGGCTTCTCTCAAAAACTGAGCATCAATTTCAGGAAGAGAAGGATTAATGGGAATTCCTGAACCGATTTCAAAACCGGCGGGGGTACTGAGTCTTGGGAGAATTTGGCAATACCAATGAACCTGTGGCTCCTCTGATTTATAACGGACTGCGCTATGAATAACATAGTTATAATCAGGATTATTGAGCTTATGGTACAATCTACTGAGTATGCCCCGCAAAATTCGGGCAAAATCTTTTTTTTGCGATGGATTAATACAGCCAAAATCTCCTTGATGCTGTTTGGGCATAATCCAAACTTCACAAGAAACTTCAGCAGCATAAGGAACGAAAGCCACAAAAGATGAATTTTCCAGAATGATTCGTTCCTGTTGTTCGATTTCAAACTGCAACATATCACAATAAAGGCAACGATCCCAATGATCGAAGTATCGTTGAGCTTCCTGATCTTGCCAACGACGGTTGCGAGGCACAACGCTAGTACCGATAATTTGAGAATGAGGATGTCGTAAAGAAGCTCCCGCCGATGAGCCGTGATTACGAAAAAGAATCACCATCAGAATTTGAGGATCTTCCATCATGGCTAGATATCGATGGTGATAAGTCTCAATCAAGATTTCTACTTCTTCAACGGACATAGTAGCCACTGTTTCCCAATGCTTAGGGCTTTCAATGATGACTTCTTGTTTTCCGTAAGCAGCCGTTGAGAGATAGATGCCGTGTGAAACCCTTTGTGGATTTTCATAGGGGGTTAACGCCGGATATTTGTTAGAAATCACTCGATTTTGCCATTGGCTCTGATTAGCCCCGAAAAATTCTAAAATCTTGGACTCAAGAGTTTCTTCGGTCCCATGACAAAAGGGACAAGATGGTGGAGAGTCATGGCTGTTGTTCTCAATGAGGGAGGTCTTTTGGAGATCGTGAGGACGTTTTTGGCGAGATGGTGCATAGATCACCCATTCTCCCGTAGCTTGATTAAGTCGCATTTGATTCGATGACATCCTACCCTCCCTGAACGTCGATTATGTTCATCATAAAAGCATCAAATGGCATTCACTGACCAGATCTGATAATGGTTCAGTTGCTAGTTACCTTCCTGTTGATGGTAACTTACAAGAAAAAGGTAACTTTGAAAACACTGATTGTACAAAGGTTTTAGACGATAACTTTGCTCCTAGTTACCTTTTTCAAGAAGATATCAAAAACTTGGAAGAGGAAAATAGTCAGGGACTAGAAATACTCAGCCATGATAATTGTGGGGAAAATCTCACAGAAAAAAATGCCACTTCTTCTAAACAGGTAACTGAAACTGAGTCCGATGGCTGTAACCTTGATATAATCGAGGATACAGAAGTTGATCCTAAGTCGTTACCTTCTCAACCAGAATCTAACGATGAGGTTTTTCTAGAAGACAAAAACCTGTACAATACTAGACATACCTGTACATAATGTCTAGGATGCACTATAGACCGAATGAATTTGCTGATTTAGCCGGAGTCAGTGTCAAAACATTACATAGATGGGACTC
>JASJDD010000146.1 GCA_030065735.1 Crocosphaera sp. | reverse complement strand
GTTTTGGCTCTTCCACACCGATATGATCTAGATAATCTAACTCAATCATATCGTAAGCAAGCTTCCATGTGGATTGATCCCATGGAAGCTTAACCGCTTAGAATCCAGGCGGTTTTAACCCCTGGAGAAGTCAAACTAATGAAAAATAGCTTAAGATTCTGTTTCCTCACGGGTTTGGATGTATAAGATAAGTAGGAATACAGTAGGAACCAGAACAAACAGAATAGTTGCAATAAAGCCCAGATCGTTAACTTCCATAGCTTGAAGACCTCTATCTTATCAAATGAAAACAACAACTTTTAGAATATCATCACAACGGTCAATGACCAAAAAAGTAGGGATTCAAGCCCCGCCCGTCTTGATGCAGCGCGGTCTTGATGGGAACCACCAAGACCGCGCTGCATCAAGACGGGCGCACAGTCTAGAGATTTTTCTGTTAGACTAATCTTACGCCAAAAAACCTAGCGTCAAATGATAGTTTACGAGTTTAAGGTTAAAGGAAAAACCAAGCAGTATCAAGCCATCGACGAAGCCATCAGAACATCCCAATTCGTTCGCAATAAGTGCTTGCGCTATTGGATGGATGGTAAAAACATTAGTCGTGCCAAACTATATAGGTACAACACTAAACTACTTGTCATTTCGGCTTGGTAACTACCTTTATAGGACCATTGACAAGGGTTTGACAAGCGAGACGGTAATTATCAGGCTTTTTCTTGAGAACCCGTTGTTCAAAGTCAGTACGAGGGGAGAGGTTTTCCATTCCTTCAGCAATTTCGACAATGCAGGTTCCACATTGCCCATAACCGCCGCAATTCGTGAGTTTACCTTTCAATGTGTAAATATCAACCTTATTTTGTAAAGCTTTCTCCCGTAGGTTAGCCCCTTGCGCTGTCACAACCTCTTTATTTTCCTTAACAAAATTAATAGTCATCTGCCCTCCTTGCATAGTGCCGATCAATAAAATAACCTTATCCTATAATGTTAAGAAATTATAAGAAATTTCAGCAAAGGATTCAACCTTGGATATCCGATATCAGGGAGAAAACTAATCAACCCTAGGGTTTACCTGATTTCAAAGAGACGGTTATCGGGGTAGTTACTCACCGCTCGTTGCAAATCATTGAGGGACTGATTATATTGAATGATAGCTTGTAGAAAATTGCCTCGTGCCTGAGATAAGTCTCGTTGAGCATTAATGACATCCCTTTGAGTCCCTACCCCTGCTTGGAAACGTAATCTTGCCAGTCTCAGGGCTTCCTCACGAGTGACTACATTTTGGCGGGTACTGCCAATATTTTCCTGGTTAGCAATCAAACTATAGTAAGCTTCCTCCACTTCAAAGCGAATTTCGTTGCGACTATTAGCAAATTGAATATTAGCTTGATCAATACGACGTTCTGCTGCTCTCGCACCAGCAAACGCCCTTCCCCCATCAAACAATCGCCATCTTAAGCGAGTTTCAAAACGATAATTGACCAGTGCGCCCACAGGATCATCAAAGTCATCGTCAAACCCATATTGAGCAACAAAATCTAATCGAGGAATAATTCCTGCCATAGCAATCCGACGATCTTGTTCTCCAATTTCCCGTTGCACTAACTGTTGTTCTAACTCCGCACGATTTTTATAGGCTTGAACAATGGTTTCTTCTAAAGATAGGTTCCAGGTTCCTGATTCATTAATCTCATCGGCCGCTACCAATTGAACGTGCTGCCCCAGACTGAGGGTTTCTGCTAACTGACGTCTTGCGATTCGTTGTTGAGCGATCGCCCGTGTTAACTCCTCATTGGCTGCAGCCAAATCCCCTTCACCCTGTAAGACATCAAATCTTGTCCCTAACCCTGCTTGTTCTAATAAACGAGAATCTCGCAAAGTTTGGGAAGCATTTTCCACATCTGCTTGAGCGATCGCTACCTGGGCATCCGCATTTTGTAAATTGTAATATCTTTCCGTGGCTTCCTCACGCACTCCTTCAGCAACTATTTCTAATCGTAATTGGCGATCGCGGATTTCCCGTTCTGCCCTGGTAATCCGGCCATCTCGTTCCCCACCGGTATAGATATCGTAGCGCAGTTCTACATTAAAAATTCCCGAGGTTTCCCGTGAGGGGGCTACCGCAGCACCTCTAGGGGCTCGACTTCGTAAGTCTGAAAGTTCTTCACCAAGGTTCGTTTCAAATTCCTCTCTGTTATTAGGATTAGTACTATTTAAGGCTCGTCCAATGGCATTAGCAGTGGGATCATTGGTAACAACATTACTAAAGTCACTAACATCCCGTTCAATAAATTCACGGTTCACTCTCGAATCGATATCCAGAGTAGGATACAAAGCTGCTCTTTCTTCTACTAAACGGGCTTTTACCTCTTCCACTTCGATCCGCGCTTCTTGTAATTCCCGATTATTTTGTAGGGCAAGGGCAATCACTTCGTTTAATGTCAGGGGTTTATTAATTGTTGTTTCTACGTCTTCTGGTTGGGTGGGAAACAGCAAAGGATTACCATTAGGGTTAAGATTATTGGGGGGTAATTGTTCAAGAACCGTTTCTGAATATTCCTCAGACGCTTCAAGGTTGGGAGGGGTTTCGGACTGGGAGAGCATTCTTTGAGGGGAGTTTTTGCTTTGCCCGCCATCAGTTGAGGTATTTTGCTTATTTTCAGAGGGGACAGACGACTCTTTCATCTGTTTAATATCAGTGACACGGGGTTGAGATGTCAGGGGATTTTCCGGTTGTAAGCGTAATTTAGCAGCCTCAGATTCCCCTTCCAGAGACGATACCGTTTGGGCTATTAATCCTGTATGCCAGGATAATGTTGCTAACAGACTAACACTCACACACACACAGTAACGTAGAACAAACATAATATTTATCAAAGATTTTAGTTAAACAACTAAATGATAATAGAAACGAAAAAGTTATAGTTGAGATGAGAAAATTAAAAAAATAAAATCTCTCATGTTACCATAAAAAGTTAGCATAAGAAATATGAGTAACTCCATCTCAACTCAATTTATGTTAACATCTAATCTAGTCATTGAGTTCTCCAGGGGTTAAAACGCCCTGGATTCTTAAAGGTTATTACGAAGCGCGATAAATCGACGCTTCTTCACATCTTATACGATATGATTTAGACAACCTATCCAATCGATATCGTTGTGGCACACTCAAAAATGGCCTAGTCACCTTGGCTAAAGATACTTTTAGCTGTGTGATTACCTTTCTAATAATATTAGCTGAACCGTTGCAATCAGCATTGATTAACTGTCCATTAGCAGCACGATAAAGACCTCTTTTCATCCTTTTTCCTGATGGTTGCCACCCTTCGGGTTTCTCACCAAATGTAGGTAGCCAATCATTGTCTAAAAAAGAGGCTTTTGAGGTGTAACTTTCCTCAGTCTCAACAAATTTAATCCCGTATTGTTTAGCTAACTGACTAATACGACTTTTCAGCTTTGCTGTGGGAATCTGGACAAATTCTTGATGATTTTTTCTGCCAATATTAATAGAGTCTTTTTGTCGTTGATTCCAGCCAAAAACGATGAGAGAAACATCATTACTGAGACACCAATTAATAATCAATCTAGCAGCCTTATTAATATTATCTCTCATTTGACGGTTACGCTTTTCTGTTAAATCAGCTAACTCGTCATCCCAGTAATCCTGAGCTTTACCTTTCTTAATTTGAGATACACGCTTGTTATACCACTGATTTTGAGATTTAACTTTCTTGCCATTGAGGATAAAGGATTTGCCTAGATTAGAAACACAGGTTAACCAGTTATCTACCCCATGATCTATTCCCAAGACATTGAGATTAGAACTAACCTTGTTAACCTCATCTTGCTTGTAAACACATTCAAGATAAAAGCATCTATTTCTAGGGACAATGCGAAATTCTTTAATGGATTTAAAGTCTAAATTAGATGGCATTGGTAACAGAAAATGGTCAAGACCAAACCATGCTTTTACTTGCTTTCCTAGTGGAATTTTGAGCATCTTAGGTGCGCTGTCTTGAGTGCGTCTTTCATTCCGAGGACACCTCGGAATTACGCACTCGCTTTCCAATCCGCCGTACGACGGCGGTTGGGTCGCACCTCCATCTATTAACTTGATCCATCTAGCAGGATAACTAACAACAGCCATACCCCCTTTTTTACGATATTTTGGTAAGCGTGGCTTCGACGCTAATTGCCCATTTTTCCATAACTTACTTAATCTTTTATATGAAGTAAAAGATTCAACGACATCATGTAATACTTGTTGGGCGCAAGCTGACCTCATTGCTTTAAAATGAGGGTTATTTTTAAGGACTGAATCAAGCTCGTATTTTTTCACATAGCGATAGGCTTTAAAGAACATTTGACGACAATAATAAATACCGCAATTAGCCAATTTATTCCCTTCCGAACAAATAAACTCTAGGATTGCTTTTATATCGTCATTGGCGTGAATAAGATTCTGTTGACATCCGTACATTGCTCCACCTCCTGTTGATATAGTAGTCTAAGTAGATACAGGGGGTTAAAACCCCCGTTCGCTCGACTGCCAGCCGTTAAAACGGACTGGCTAACTCTCGCTCACGGCTTTTTAGGTTTATTTTGATCCAGGTAGTTCATTTAAGTTTCTCATGGCCTCTTGCTGTAAAGCTCGACGATCAATTTTACCCGATGTTGTCCTTGGTAATTCCTCTCTAATAGAAATCTTGAGGGGAATTGCATATCTGGGTAAAATATTAGAGGCATAGCGAATTAACTCAATGGGGGTAATTTGCTGTTGTCCTTTTAAAGTAATGGCTGCTTCTATATGCTGACTCCCTTCCGAGTCTTGAACCCCAAAAACTCCGGCTTCCTCGACGAAAGGATGAGAGACAAGGGCAGTTTCAATTTCATCAAGTTCTACTCGATAACCTCGTGTTTTAATTTGTCGATCTTTGCGTCCTAAAAAACGGTAATTGCCATCGGGTTCCAGTTGTACGAGATCTCCTGTGCGATAAAAAATGTCTTGATGATTTCCTGTTCTATTCCGATAAAAAAAAGCTTTTTTGTTTAAATCAGGATTCTGCCAATATCCTTGCATCATGGTAGGGGTTCGGACTAATAATTCCCCTATTTCTCCTTGGGTTATCGGTTTATCTTCTTGATCAACCACTAATTCTTCTGCATTATCCCAAATTTTACCAATGGGAACTGGTTCATCAGGAATCGATTCCAAGGGAGGAATATGATAGTAGCTACATTGATTAATTTCAGCCGGACCGTAAACATTACAAAAACGTGCTTGGGGAAGTAATGTCATTAATTCATATAAATATTTGGGAGGAAACGGTTCTCCTCCAAAGAGTATCCAGCGTAAAGAACTCAAGTCATGATCAGGCAAAAGTCCACGATGAAGCAATTGAATTAGCGCAAAGGGAACAGAGTACCAAATCGTAAGTTTTTCTATTTCAATTAGTTGGGAAAGACTGGCAGGAATTTTAGTATAAGCTTCGGGAATAATCACCGTTGTTGCACCCACCAAAGGACCCGTAAAATAGTCAAGGGTTGACATATCAAAATGTAATGGGGAGTGATTTCCCAAGCGATCGCCTTTGTTTAAATTGTAGAGATGAGCCGACATTTTGGCATAAGTTAAACCACTTTGATGAGTGTGCATAATTCCCTTTGGTTCTCCTGTTGAACCAGAGGTGTACATGATATAAGCTAAATCTTGCTCGATTATTTTTACGTTGGGTGAAGACTTGGCAGAAATTTCTGTTACTGTTTTCCAATCAAAAATACGAATAGGTAGTTCGCTATTTTCAGGAAGTCCAATCACATAGTCTAAAGATGTAGTTTCCTGCAAAATTTCCGCGAGATAGGATTGTTTTTGAGGTTGAGTTATCAAACCACGAATCTGACAATTATTAAGGATAAATCTAATTCGAGTTGCTGGTGCAGACGGATCTAAAGGGACATAAGCACCTCCTGCTTTCATAATGCCATAGATAGCCACTGCCGATTCTAGGCTTTTGTTACAATAAACGCCAATGCGATCGCCTTTTTTCAACCCTTGATCTATTAGAAGATGGGCCAGACTATTGGCCTGTTCTACCAATTTTTGGTAGGTCAAACTTTTATTTTCAAATCTGAAGGCTTCCTGTTCAGGAAATAGTTTTGCTGAGTTGTCTATAGCGTGATGGATAAGATAAATCATCTGTTGTATTGCGGTTTTAAAGTGGGTGTATCAAAATTTTAGTTAAGTTTAGTGTGGGGGGAATTTTTATTTTGCTGCTCACTCTATTGATATCAAAACTACTATCAGAGAAAAGGACAGAGTTTCAACTGAGTGTATCAAAATTTCGGAACTGCCATATAATAGTTTTAACTAAATTGAACAAATATTTAGATGAGTATTTTTTTTTTCTTATGGATAATAACTTATATCAAACAGATTACGAGTTATGGCTAGAGCAGCAAAGAGAAGCTGTAGAAAACAGAGATTCGGACGCTTTAGACTGGGAGAATTTAGCAGGGCCGCTCAAAGATTTGACCAGTTTCCCCCGTCATTTGCTCAATAATTATTTGATGATGCTGCTTTTATATTTGATGAAAACTGCCGTTCAAAGAAATACTTATTTAGATTTTAGTAGCGAATGGATGATTAACATAGCTAGCCATCGAATTTTTATTAAGAGATTAATGAAACAATATCCTAAAACCTTAAATTCTTACTTACAAACAGCCATTACCCCTATTTATGAAGAAGTTCTTGAATTGCTGCTATTAGAAAAAGACTGGAAAAGAAATCAGACTTATGATTATCCAAACTTTTGTCCTTTTACCATTGAACAAATCTTAGACAAAAATTTCTTTCCCAATGATCAAAGAATAACTTTAGCGGACAATCAAATTTCTAATTCAGGAATAACCAATGATTAAGTAAGTACCTGGACAAAAATAAACATTACAGTTGAGAAGAGGCAGGAGGCAGGAGTAAGATTACAATCCTAATAAACTGGCAATAATATTACGTTGAATATCCGATGTCCCTGCATAAATAACGCCACCAATAGCATCTCTAAGATTCCTTTCAACTCCATACTCACTCAAGTAGCCGTTGCCTCCATGAATGCGTATAGCATCCAACCCGGAAGCAACAAAACATTCACTTAAATAGAGCTTAACTAAAGCCGCTTCTAACATAGCCGGTTTTCCTTGATCTTTGAGCCAGGCTACTTTATAAAGGAGTAATCTAGCGGTTTCTAGTCGCAACTTCATCTCGGCAATTCGATTAGAAACCGATTGAAACTTACCGATCACTTGTCCATATTGTTCTCTAGATTTGGCATAAGCAATGGTTTCTTCTAACTGCTTTTCCATGGCACCCAGTTCACTGGCAAGATTAAAACAGCGATCGTATTCTAGGGAGTTGTGGGAAAAGCTAAAACCTGCCCCTTCAGGCCCAAGTCTATTGTCTTCGGGAACAAAACAATCTTCAAAGATAATCTCACCAAAAGGAGCCGTCCGTAACCCCATTTTTTCTTTAACTGCACTGGTAGAAAAGCCAGGGGATGAGCGTTCCACTAGAAATGTAGTTATACCCCACTTCCCTAAACTGGGATCGAGAGTGGCAAAAACGATCGCTAGGTCACAGATGGGAGCGCAAGTGACAAACTTTTTACGGCCGTTGAGAATATAGCCCCCTTCGCACTTTTTAGCCGTCGTCTGGAGACTGTAAACATCTGAACCGGAATTTGGCTCGGACAAAGCATGAACCCCAATCCAATCCCCTTTACAAAGAGGCGGAAGATAACGTTGTTTTTGCGCCTCTGTCCCAAACTGCAAGAGTAGAATCTGTACTGTCCACATCTGAGCATTGAGTGCTAATGTGAGGCCATTATCTTCACAACCATAACCTAATCCTTCCATAGCGAGAACGGCAGTCATGATGTCTAAAGTCGGAGAACCACTGTAAGCTTCTGGCATACACATTCCTTGAATGCCAAATTCAGCACACTTTCTCCAGTTTTCCTCAGAGAATTTTCCCTGATAATCCCGTTCAATAATGTCTCCATTTAAGTTATCTTGAGCAAACTTAATCACTCGTTGCTTAAAGGCTATTTGTTCTTTTGACCAAGCGAAGTCCATAATGAATATTGAATTTAGATTTTTGCAATGTTTTGCTCAGACGAGCTATCATTTCGTCCATCAATGTGTCTAAGCCAACTTTCTGCACAATTTTGCGGATCTCATTGACTGAGAGAATTAAGGTTTTCACTATTTTCCTCCATATCATCTAGATTTTATCGTTTTTTAGCTTTAGATTAGCTTATTTTTGAGCCAATGCCCTTCGGAAGTACCCTTTATCCTTAAAAAATTTGTTTCACCAGAGCTAAAACATGAAGATCAACCTCAAAAGCACGTTCTATAAGCCAGTAAATGGCAACTATAAACAGAAAAGCAGCCCCAGATTGAACAATAAACTTAGTGTAAATTTTTTGTTGCCGACATAGATAAAGAATGGGAAAAATAATAGCAATAATGGCAATTTGACCAAGTTCTATCCCTAAATTAAATCCAAATAAAGAGAGAAGTGCGTGTTCTTGGACTATCCCTAACTCTGCTAGGACATTAGCAAAACCAAATCCGTGAAATAATCCAAAGCCAAAGATAATTAACCAAATTCTCCGTCCAAAAATAGGATAAATAATATCTATAGCAGCGATGGCAATGGAAAGCGCAATTATGGATTCAACGATGCGGGAGGGAACTTCAACAATTTGAAAAGTTGCCAATGCTAATGTAATGCTATGGGCAATTGTAAACGCAGTGGCAATTTTGATGACATAGAAAAAAGCGGGACGAAAATTTTTCACTGGTTGCCAACCTAAATTTTCTCTGCGTAAGACAGATGGAAGAATTAAAGCAATTAAAAACAAAATATGATCAATGCCTTCCCAAATATGTAAAAAACCCAGTTGAACCACAGAAATAAACCCTCTCAATAAAGAAGAAGAAGATAAATCTAAGGTTTGTGGGGAGCTATTAGCAGTGAAAATTAAGGAGACAGAAGATTCATTAGCAAATGTGCCTGTTTTCCAATTATGCTCAATAACAACTAAGTTTTTATGTTTAGGTTTAACATCTAACAGCACCCTGTAATCAACGTCAAGCGTTTGAGGAATTTCTACTAAATTATCAAGACGATACTTAAAAGTTAAATAGCGAGCAAATCCTGTTTCAAACTGCCCATATCCTTGATATTTTAAAGGATATTCTTGTTGGTTATTACTAATCATCAAATTTTCATCTATATAATCCCTAATTTTTTCAAGGTGTGGCTCAACGTCTTCTTTTGTAACCTCCTGATTCGTTGGTAAATTCAAGTTTAAAGCTTGATTGATATCTTCAACGGTAATTTCTACACGAGTTTCAATGGCTTGGTCATAGACTTGAAAATAGAGATAACTTTGTCCAAGGGAATGGGCAGTTGTGTTAAGTATCGGCAGCAAGCAAAATAAAATTGCCATACTGATATAGAGAAGAATTGAATTTAATCTCTTATTTTGAGTTATTTGAACCAAAATACTATTTTGGGGACTCTTGTTAAAACGAGGAAGTGGTAAATATAAATTACTTTGGTTATTCTTCCTATATTGTTGAAACAGTTTTTTTACAAACATATTTGCATCAAAATACTTTACTATGGAAAAATTTTATCATTTTCTCTTCCCTCTCTCAATACTGCTCGGCCCGCGGAAATTTGTCTGTTGAGACAAGCTTTCTTGAGCAGGGGACGGGTGGGGGAGCAGAGGGAGAAAATGGGACTTCCTCCTCTGCTTCCGGGAGCCTCCCTCAACTGAAGCGTTTCGAGCAAAACCTACGCAGTATTGTTCCCCCTCTTCCTTATAATCTTTAAGATTTCTTCTAGTCAGTTTTTCCACGGCATCAATATGAGCTTCACTTCCGGCTCGTCCTAAATATTTATATTTGGTTTTTTTCGGTTCTACAATACTTATTCTGAGAATAAAACATCTGAACTAGAGAAGCGAAATTTGATAATAAAAAATTATTTAATTGACACTTTAATAGCAGTTAAGCTTATAAATTTGGAGATGAATTCTTGGCTTTTGGCCTCCTAATTTTTTGAGTGAAAATCGTTTCGCGCAGTCCCCATCTAAATCAAAGATTTTAGATGGGGTGTGTTCAAGAAATATCTTTAACATGAACTGAAGGCGCGTCAGGTTTAGATAAATCGATATAAATAATGCGTTCTTTGGCTACTTGGGAAGATAATTTACGCAGTTTACCTAACTCTTGCAGTTGTTCTAGGAAATGCTCATTATTACGATAAGTTCCACAATGAACTTTTCCCAAAGCTGTGTGTAAAATTAAATTACTGGGATCACGCCAATCAATGGCCGTAATTGTTACAGGAGAATTAACAATTAAAGGATAAAGGCTTTTCCAATAAGTTAAACTTTGTGGACTCAAACCTAACACTTTCAAGTTAACTGATGGTTTAACCTTGGCTTCTTGGTAAAATGACTGAGGAATCCAAACCCCCTCATCATCGATAAAACCAGCTTCTCGTCCCATTGTTGCTTCAGCTACAGGTCGTCTTTCTGTGACCAAAATGGTGATTTCTACTGGTAATAGCTGACGAGTCATAGAGACGGTTTCTAGAGGCGGTTGGCTTTCTAGTTTGTCTCTCAAGCGATGGATGGGTAACTTCCAAATTAACTGGGGATAACTCAGATCCAGCATGGCGTGAATTTGTTCTGCATCTAATCGCTCATTACCCAGAATTTTGATTTGTGATTGTTCCCGAATCAGCCAATCAGGTAAACTTACACCCCAGATTAATCCTCCTGTCATACCACAGAGGAAGAGAAATCGCCAGACTCCTTGCCATGCTTTTAAACGTCGTTGATGGCGCAGGTTTTGACGTTGATTTTTGAGGGAATCAGCAGGAATTAAGGTACTATCTGTCAT